>JAEUSC010000026.1 GCA_016789035.1 Candidatus Omnitrophota bacterium | reverse complement strand
AAGAGGGCAGGGGATATGTCGTCAAGGAGTCCAGAGAAGGAACCGACCGCGAATACAGGATGCTGATCTTAGACAAAGAGGGGAGAATTCTTGCCAAAAAAGGCGCAGAAAAGTTTGGGAGCGCCAAAAACCACCTTTTCCCGACGGATATGGGCATGATGGTTTGTGACTTTCTCGACGAACATTTCAAGGATATCATGAACTATGGCTTTACGGCGGATATTGAAAGGAAATTTGATGAAATTGCTTTAGGGAAACAGGCATGGCCAGAGATGATCCGGCAGTTTTATACACCATTTCACCAGACCGTCGAAACAGTAGTCACGGAGGCCGCACGCGCGGTCAAGGAAAGGATATTGGGAGTTGATCCGGTATCAGGAAGGTCCTTGATTGTCCGTATGTCACGACTTGGAAAACCCGTCGTTCAGATTGGTTCGCCGGAAGAGCTCGGCGAAGATGAAAAACCGCAATATGCCAATCTGAAACCGGGACAGAATATAGAAACCATCGAATTTGACGATGCCATCAAATTGTTTGAACTGCCTAAGACATTGGGTACCTACGAAGGATCAGATGTCATCGTTGCTTCCGGCAGATTTGGCCCTTATGTCAAAGTGAAAGAAATATTTGTCTCCTTACCAAAAGGCGAAGATCCGATGGAAGTGACCCTTGAAAGGGCTCTTGACCTATATGCACAGAAAATGACAGCAGATGCCCCCATTGCCCATTATGAGGGACTGCCCGTGACAAAAGGTAAAGGCAGGTTCGGCCCCTTCGTCAAGTGGAAAGACCTCTATGTGAACGTTCCCCGCAAAATAGATATAGACCATATCACGGAGAAGGAAGCCATTGAACTGATACAATCCAAGGAAGCTAAAGAAGCCAATCGATTTATTCAACATTGGGAAACGGACAAGATTTCCATCGAAAATGGCCGATGGGGTCCCTTTATTCGTTTTGGTAAGATATTCGTCAATCTGCCCAAGGTAAATGGCGCCAAAATGACCTCAGAAGAGGCAGGCAAATTGACCCTGGAAGAAGTCAAAGCGCTGATAACGGAGCAATATCCGGATGCTTTCGCTAAAAAGAAAAAGAAATAAGTCAATTACGAATTATCAATTAACGTGAATCATGGATAAGAATGAAGGAATATTTTGATATTACAGAATATAAGTAATTGATTTTTAATTACTTACGCCGAGACAACGCGTCTCCCCCTTTGAAGGGGGTTGGGGGGATGACTCTCTGAAAAGCAAAATTCATCCCCCTACCCCCTTCAAAGGGGGAAAGGCTTCGTGTTTGGCATTAATAGGTTAATAATCAAGTATTTAAACTTTGCTCCGGGCTTAATCTGATACCTTTTATCCATAATTCACGTTAATGTAAGAACAAAATACCACCTATGTGCCCAATGTGAAAACACTCCTATGTGGTCTATGTGACAAAAAATAATTCTGTGGTAAACAGGTACAAATTTGAACACATCCAATATTGATATAAAAAATGGTAAAGCAAACGAAAAAAAATCCTGAAAAGGTTTATAAAATAGCCGTTCTTCCCGGTGACGGCATCGGGACAGAAGTAACCGCCCAATCCATCAAGGTATTGAACATGATTGCCGAAACCTATGGGCACCATTTTGAATATACCGGAGGACTCATCGGTGCCGTAGCGATTGACCAGACCGGCAGCGCCTTGCCACCGGAGACGGTGGAGATCTGTATGGAAAGCGATGCGGTGCTTTTTGGCGCGGTAGGGCATCCGAAGTACGACAATGACCCCGATGCCAAAGTTCGTCCCGAGCAGGGCATCCTCGGTATCCGCAAAGCCTTGCAGCTTTTTGCCAATATCCGACCCATAAACACCTATCCGGCCCTGTACGAGCTTTCCCCGCTCAAGAAAGAACGCCTGGCGGAGGTGGACTTTATTATCTTCCGGGAACTCACGGGTGGTATCTATTTCGGTGCCAAAGAAACGGCGGCGGATGGCAGTTCTGCCAGTGACAACTGTGTCTATTCGCGGAAAGAAATTGAGCGCATTGCCCGGCTCGCCTTTGATTATGCCGCCAAAAGAAAGAAAAAAGTCACCCTGGTAGATAAAGCCAATGTACTGGAAACTTCCCGCTTATGGCGGAAAGTGGTGCGGGAAATAACAGCAGATTACCCGGAAATCGAGGTGGATTATATGTTTGTGGACAATGCCGCGATGCAGATCCTGCTGAATCCCCAGCAATTCGATATCATGCTGACAGAAAACATGTTTGGGGATATCCTGAGCGATGAGGCGAGCGTACTAAGCGGCTCGCTGGGGATGTTGCCTTCCGCCTCTGTCGGCAGGGGCACCGCGTTGTTCGAACCCATCCACGGCTCCTATCCCCAGGCTGCCGGAAAAGATATTGCCAATCCTACTGGCTCCATCCTGTCGGCGGCCATGATGCTCGACCATTTTGGTTTGCAGCGCGAAGCGGAAGTCGTCCGCAATGCCGTGGAATGGCTCCTGGACAATAATTTCGTCACTAAAGACATCGACCCGATCAATTTTTATTTTACCAGCACGATCGGAGATTTGGTCAGTGATTTTGTGGGCAATAAGATTCCGGGAGTGGTGCATAAGGAGAATATAGAGGTAAGGAAGTCGACGGTGATATAGGCGGGTCACTTAAAATGAATATAAACAGATAAATACCGTTCCCAGCAAATCCAGAAGCATCGAAAAGCAGGCTGATAACGTTAAGTATATCAAAACGTTGTTTGTTTATTTATTGTTTATAATTTTTTATTCATATGAGGTTCTTATTTACGCTCATTTGTTTTTTCATTTGCCTCTCAACATTTTTTGCACAAACCCCTGATTTTTCAGGAACATGGGTGCTTAATTTCGAAAAAAGCAAATTAGAATCCCTATCCAATGGTTTGACCGGTGTTGAGTTTATTATACAACAGGAAGGGGATCAAGTCAAGTTGACCAGATATCATATCTTTGGAGAGAAGAGAAATAAAATAAGTTTCAGGATGCTGGCAGACGGGAAAACAAGAATGGTCAAAGTATTATTTAAAGGAAAATTAGAATGGAAGGCAGATACGCTGCAAGCAAGTCTATGGAGAAAGAATTTCTCAAACATCGTCAACTACCGATTTGGAAGTAGCCAACTTGAATTTATCGCGGACGAAGTATTTACA
>JAEUSC010000508.1 GCA_016789035.1 Candidatus Omnitrophota bacterium | reverse complement strand
TATCTAACAACTTTGTAGAATTGACTAAGAATGATCTTCGGTAAGAGATGAGCGTACGGGCCACATCCGTATAATTAAAGACCACCTTAGCAAACGGTGCAATAACAGGTGTCTGGCTGTTGCCGGTATATTGGATCGTATCCGGATAAAGCATATTGCTTGCTTTGATATATGTGATCGTCATGTAATTGCCGTTGATGTCTTCCACGCGATCCAATGCCCAGGAAAAAATCTTGGCAGCATCCGCAGGATCCACCTCTTGAGAGGCTGCGCTCTGGCCGAAATAATACTTCGTCCCCTTTTTATCGGTGACAATCCATTTCAGTGTCGCCCCGCTTCCTGTTGAAGTGATTTTGGAAAAATCATCTTCAATTTCCTGGCGGTACATCAATGCCGTCCCATCCCAAACCAGATTGGATGAGGAACCGTTTTGCATCAAGACAAAGGTGTCAGATGAATTGTATTTCGGCGGACCTTTCTTTGTGGAGCGTTGAATCGAACCCAAATCCAAATTCCAGCCCACGCCGGCAAAACTCTCCGGTAATTCAGAACTATAAACGAGCGCCACCGACGGCTGAATGCCTCCGCGGCCGGCGGGCACGCTGATATTAATAGGTAATGACGCACCTCCGGTAAACGGCTGAACGGCTACAGACAACGTATTAAGCGTTGAGAATGCGTTGGTTAAAGCGCCACTGGAAGTTGTTGCCGTCGCTGCCAACGCACTTACCATCGTCTTTTGTGTTGTCGTAGTCGCTTTTTTATCCGTTTTTGCATCCTTGGTTTTGTCTGACACTGCAGTTGTCGGCGTTGCTGCGGTTGACTTATCTTGACTGGTCGGTGATGGTACTTTGGGATCTTGAGTTGCGCTGGCCACTATTGCGGGATCAGTGGATGCCTTGACATTTGTCGGGTCCTGCAATGATGCTGGCGTTATCTCTTTTGTTTGCGGCTTCGGGTCTTTGTCGGTGGCTGTGTTAGATGTCGATTCTTTGGCTGTGATGGTTTTTAAATTCTTAACAGCCAGTGTGCTGATTGATGTTGTTTGGGCAAAAATGTTAATGGAACCGGCAAAGACGAACAGAGCACAGAGCGCGATAGGCTTCATGAAATCTCCTCACTTAAAGTGATAAATGGGCAGGTTGTTTTAAAATTGCTATTTTACGAACATCGGTTTATAGCACGGTCCATTGCAGCCTGTCAACGACGCAGTTTGCTTATGAGAAATGAAATCATTCTTTCATTCACGTCATTAGACACGATGGGAATCAGCGGGAATCGGCAAGACCCTGCTGGTAAGCAGCAAAGGAAGATTCGATGGAATGAAGAAAAGACTTATACAGCGAGGCATCCGCCCCTTTCTTGGAGCTGTCATTTAATTCAGTGGCCGGCACTGTTATCTCTGTCAGTCGGAAATTCGACGATGTTCCTTTAATCCGGTGGGAGATCTGCTGGATGCGTTCCAAGTCCCCCGCATCCAGGGCTGCGCGAAGAAGATCAATATCTTTCTGCATGTCAGCAATGGCGGTGGCCAGAAGCTTAAAAAAGACTTCTTTTCCCAGCCCCATCTCTTTGCAAAACTTTTCCGATGCCACTTCAAGGCTGTTCTTGGGGTCCGTCATATCAACCTGTCTGCCCCAGGGCTTTTCCGATCGCCTCAATAACGCGGGCATCATCAAAAGGTTTAACGATATAATCCACAGCACCCAGCCGAATGGCTTTCATCAGGGAATCTCTCTGGTCGATCGCAGTTACCATCACAACTTTGGCAGTCTTGTCGAATGTCAGTATTTCTTCCAGCGCGGTGATCCCGTCCTTGATGGGCATGACAATGTCCATCGTCATAAGATCAGGTTTGAGCTCCTTAAACTTCTCGACGGCCTCCTGGCCGTTATTCGCCTCACCGATAATGGTGATTCCCGTCTTGACCAGAATATTTTTTAGTTTCAGCCGTATAATCGGTGCATCGTCAACCAACAGGAGTTTTCCTACCATAATCCGCCTTTGATTACTTTTTTACCTTGGAAACGACCTTGTCGATGGTTTGTTCCATTTGCTTGATCTTCTCAAGTAAAACACTCTGGTCCATGTTCTTGGCTTCGATGTCGGCCCGCATTTCCGTGAGCAAACCGAACATCTTAACCAACGCATCCATCCAGACGGCGCCCGCATATGCATGCGCGTTGGCCCTGGCATGCAGATGCGCATCGATGCGCGCCAATATTTCTTCACGGGCGGCGCCTTTGTGGATGAAATCATTCGCCCCATTTTTAAGCAACCTTACCTTGATGTCTGTATCCTGCTCGGAGGTGACGATAATGACCACTGAACTGCGCAAAACCGCATCCTGGCGCACGCGTTCAATGAATCCTTCTCCGTTAATTTCAGGCATATTGTAATCACACAACGTCAGGTCAAAGTATTCCTGCGAAAGACGGATCAATCCCTCTGTAGCGCTTTCCACGGTCACCACATCATAACCTTCCTTAGAAAGGAACGCTTTCATGATTTCGCAATCCGAGGGTGAATCGTCGATCACGAGAATCTTGATGTTCTTCTTCTGAACGGTCAACTGTTCCACGTCGGCGGCGAACGTCAGCTTTTCATCGCTCTTGGCCAAAGGAAGCAAATACATACGGCAGTCGACCGAATAATGCGCAATCTGAAAACGGCTTTCAACGAGTAACAATTCATTGCGGTCCATGGCGACCGCCATGACAAACTCTTCAAAGAGGGACCCTGAAAAATCTCTTGTCACAAATGGCGGTTCGGGTTTCATGGCCACTTGAAAATTGGCCACAATAACGTTCGTGACGGCGGAAGACAGAATA
>JAEUSC010000502.1 GCA_016789035.1 Candidatus Omnitrophota bacterium | reverse complement strand
TTCTGAAAGCTTTTGTGGCTGACAATATGGCTGAACTGGCGGGGATTGTTTTTGATCAAAAAGGGGTCATTCCAGGAAGCGAAGTTTTGCTGGGCAGTTATGCGTTTGCGTTTCAAATTTTTGGCGATTTTGCCGGGTATTCCTTTATTGCGATGGGAATTGCGCGGCTTCTGGGTTTTGAGCTCATGACCAATTTTTTGTACCCGTATTTTGTGACCAATCCTCGGGATTTTTGGCGGCATTGGCATATCAGTCTGTCATTGTGGTTGAGGGATTATCTATACATTCCGTTGGGTGGCAGCCGGAACGGAGAATTTAAAACTTATCGCAATCTGATGCTCACCATGTTGCTGGGCGGATTATGGCATGGGGCGGCGTGGACCTTTGTCATCTGGGGAAGTTATCAGGGGTTTCTTCTTTGTGTGCATAGGTGGATGACTCGCGCAAAGGATGGTTCATCAGAGCGCTCCTTGGGTTGGATTTATGTCTTGAAAGTAGTTGGCATGTTTCAACTGACCTGCTTGGGATGGTTGATTTTTCGGGCAAAGTCCTTTGATCATCTTTGCGATTTATTGAAAAGTTTATTCTTTAATTTCACAGCCTATTCTATGAAGCTTCCGTATCTGGCCGGTCAGATTGTATTTTTCACCTGGCTGGTTCTTCTCATCCAGTATTTTCAAAAGAATAAGGGGAGTGTCATGTTGTTTGCGGATTTCACCAGTCTACGGCCGTGGATTCTCTTTGCGGTGATGTTTTACTTGTTTGTCTTGTTCGGGGAGTTTGGCGGTCAGGAGTTTATTTATTTTCAATTTTAATTATGCGAGTTTGGCACTGGATCAATAGTCTTATTTCTGAAATCAACCCTCGTTACGTTTTGTCATTTTTGGCGATGGGGTTGCTGGCGACCGTTTTCATTTGGTTGATTACCGTCAAAAGGCCCAAATGGGATCGATTTGGCTATTTGGTGCTGCTGATTGTTCTGATTCGGTGTCTGCTTTTTGGTAACCCATGGGCCTGGGATTTTTATAGGGCCAGCCTCTCGGTGGATGATTTGGGGTGGCGGCAGCAGAGCGTTGTCTATGTTGAATATTACAAGTTTTTTAAATATCCGGGAAAGAAATACCTGGCTGTCGGGTCTAGTCAAACTTATACGCTTTATCAGGAGTATTCTCAACGGCATCCCGGACTGACGGTTTTTAATCTGGCGGGAATGACGCCGATCGATTTTTATCTTTATCGTCAGTACATTGCGGATCGAAATCCCCAGTATATTCTTCTTTATTTGACCGAATTTGATTTGGCCAAGGAACCGAGCCTGCTGGCGGCTAAGATTGCACCATCCTTAGGGTGGGATTTGTTTCGGCACTGGCCGGTTTTATATGAAATATCCAAAGAGGCCAAAACGGAGTTGGCTTTGAAGGAGATTGCGCTGGGTGAGCTGATGCCCGAATATAAATACTCGTTTATCTTCAAAGGTCTGCTGCAGAAATTTTCAAAACGAAACCAGGCCTTATCCATTGATTCTCTCTACAAAGAAACACAACCCAATGTGGAACAGTTAGCGCGCGGCATTCAGGGAGTCCAGCGGGAGCTGGATGAAAAATGGATCTCTTATCAAGCGTATTTTCTACGGGAATTCTTAGAGTTTTGTCAGCGAAGATCCACAAAGGTCATTGTTATTGAAGGACAGTACAATCCCTTAGTGGTTAATGAAAAGACACAGCGGTTACATTTCCTGACGCAACAAGCGCTCCTTTCCTTACTCAAAGAATATCCGCTGATTAAATACGTTCCCAAATCTGAAACACTGCCTTTGACGGATAACGATTTTAGCGATGCTGTCCATTTTAAGAAAGAGTCGGCGTTGAGATTTGCCCAGGATCTTTTAGACAAGCTGGACCGGGGACTGCCCCAGAGTCAGGATGGTAAATAATTCATCATCAAGTGGGGGGATCTGTGCTATATTAACCGGCCTTTTGCGAAAGTAAGTTTAATAACCAATCGAGAAGTTCATTAATAAGGTCAATGTTCTATGATTTCAGCGAATAATGTGTCATTGCAGTACGGCAAGCGTGTTTTGTTCGAGAATGTCACCATTTCATTTCAACCGGGGCATTGCTACGGCATTATCGGGGCCAATGGGTCCGGCAAATCCACATTCCTAAAAATTCTTTCTGGTGAGTTGGATACGACGTCCGGCCAGGTTGTCGTAACTCCGGGACAACGCATTTCTGTGCTGAAACAAGACCAATTTGTCTTCGATCAACATGAAGTTTTGTCCACGGTCATCATGGGGCATAAAGAGCTTTACGAAGTGATGACGGAAAAAGACGCGTTGTATGCCAAAGCCGACTTTTCGGATGCGGATGGATTGCGGGCATCGGAGTTGGAAACCCGTTTTGGCGAAATGAATGGGTGGGACGCGGAAGTGCATGCGGCGAAATTATTGAGTGATCTGGGAATCAAGGAAGATCTGCATCGTCTTAAAATGAACCAGCTCGAAGGCGGACAAAAGGTGCGTGTTCTTCTGGCCCAGGCTCTGTTTGGGGATCCGCATATTCTTTTATTGGACGAGCCGACCAACCAATTGGACGTCGAAACCATCATGTGGCTCGAGGAATTTCTCATTGAATTTAAAAATACGGCTGTCGTTGTTTCTCACGACCGTCACTTTTTGGACAAAGTCTGTACACACGTGGCGGACGTTGACTATGGAAAGATTCAGATTTACGCCGGTAACTATTCTTTTTGGGTCGAGGCGAGCCAATTGGCGGCCCGTCAGCGGTCCGAGCAGAACAAAAAAGTTGAAGAAAAACGCAAAGAGCTGGAAGAATTTATTGCTCGCTTCAGTGCCAACGCATCGAAATCGAAACAAGCCACATCCCGTAAGAAAATATTGGCCAATCTGAATGTCGAGACCATTAAGCCGTCCTCGCGTAAGTATCCTTATGTGGGTTTCAAATTTGAGCGGGAAGCCGGTAACGACATTCTGGATGTGACCGATCTTTCCAAAACCATCGACGGCCAGCCGTTATTAAACAATTTCCGTTTGCATGCGGGCAAGGGCGACAAGATTGCATTGATCGGACGGTTTGATAAGGCAAAGACTGCTTTATTTCAGATCCTTATGGGAGAGTTGCCTCAAGACAGCGGGACATTCAAATGGGGGTTCTCAACTTCACGCGCGTACTTTCCGAAAGACAATAAATCCTATTTTGAAGTTGATCTGAATTTGATCGATTGGTTGCGTCAGTATTCCGAGAATAAGGACGAAAATTTTATCCGGGGGTTCCTGGGGCGTATGTTATTTTCGGGTGAAGAGTCCATGAAGTCCTCCCGCGTTTTATCAGGAGGGGAAAAGGTGCGATGTATGCTTTCCCGGATGATGCTTGTGGGGGCAAACGTCCTGATTTTAGATGAACCCACGAACCATTTGGACTTGGAATCGATTATGGCCCTTAATGACGGGCTTAAAGAATTCAGAGGGACGGTCTTGTTTGCTTCGCATGACCATCAGTTTGTTCAAACCGTGGCCAACCGTATTATTGAGATCACGCCTAATGGATATATTGACCAGATGGGTACCACCTTGGATGAATATCTGGAGAATGAAACCATCCATAAAAGGCGCGAGGCACTCTATGAGGAAGAAATTCCGATTTATCGTTGATTGATCGTCGGACCGGTAATTCTTTTTAAACCCTGCGGATTATTCTGCAGGGTTTTTGTTTCCTGAATTTTGTCTTGTTTCCCCTTCGTCTTCACGATAAAATCAACGCAGTTTTTTAAATTATTAAAATGAAAGCAGACAGATGAAAATCGTAAAACGCTTTTATATATTTGTATTTCTTATTGCCATTTTTTTGCGGGCTTCCTTTCCCGTTTTCGGGGATGAAAACACACAAAATTTTCAGCAGCTGATCGATGATTATGTCCAAGCCGTACATTCCAATGATGCCCAGCAAATTAAGACAACATGGTCCGCTCTAAATCAGGATGAAGCGGCCAAAGCCTATATGCGGGAAAATATGCCGGGCGTGGAATATTTGTTTAACATTCGCGGATTGTATTTTGAATTGCAGGATTATCAATCCAGCCGTCCCGAATACTTTGGAAAAAAACCTACCGATAGTGATTTTCAGGGAACGTTAGATA
>JAEUSC010000499.1 GCA_016789035.1 Candidatus Omnitrophota bacterium | reverse complement strand
GTGTTTCAACAGGAGTGCTGACAACGGCTGTTTTGCCAATGCTGATGGACGTTGTTCCAAAAAACTTAAGAATGTTGTCTTTGACAGCTGCGGCCGCTTTTCGAACCTTCTGTTCCCCCCAACTCTCATCCCACGGCATGGTCACCAAATGCGTGAGCGTCTCCTCCGCTTGCGGACATAATCCCGGAACATAATCATACGATTTGCTGGCAAAAGCCGAATCAAACGGAAACTTCGATGTTCCGTATGTTTTTTTGGCGGTCAGGGATTCGGTACACAGATAGATAGGTTTTCCGGTATAGCCGGCCCCGCACCAGAATCCGGCGCTGGCCATGCTTTTGGCAAAGGCCTCGAGTTCGCCCTTCTTAAGGTAAATGGGATAAAGCCAGTAAGAATGCTTGGCACCCTCGGTGACGGGCGCGGTCAAAATATCACCGACGTCCGACAAAAGCTGGGTCATGAGCGTTCCCATGTTATGCCGGGTTTCAACGATCCCTTTCACTTTTTTTAGCTGAGCGCGGCCAACCGCTCCGGTGAGTTCATTCATCCGGTAATTCGGCGCGTGAAATCCATAAGCCCGTGTTCCCCATCCTTTGCGCATAAAACCCTTATCCACATAAAGCTTCATGCGTTCGTAATAGGCTTTATTGTTCGTGACGCACATCCCGCCGTCACCTGTCGTCATGTGCTTGGATTGCTGGAAACTAAAACAGCCAATGTCGCCAATCGTTCCTACGTATTTGCCTTTGTATTGCGTAACGTGGGTCTGGGCACAATCCTCAATAAGGGCCACGTTATGCTTACGTGCGATCGCAGCCATAGCGTCCATATTGCACGGATTGCCAAACAGATGAACCACCAGAATCGCCCGTGTTCGGGGCGTGATTTTTCGCTCCACATCTTTCGGATCCATCAGGTAGGATTGATCAACATCAGCAAAAACAGGAATAGCATTTAAAGAAAGAATCGGGATGATCGTTCCCAGGTCAGTAATAGGGGCTGTTATCACCTCATCGCCAGGGTTTAAATCCAGAACGCCCAACGCCGTATGAATCGCCGCCGTCCCCGAGGTTGACGCCACCGCATAAGGCACGTTATAAGCTTGCGCAAATTCCTTTTCAAAGGAGTTGACCATCTTTCCGTCAACGCCAAAAAGCGTTTGCGAAACCAGAGCCTCATTTAAGAGTTTCAATTCCTCCGGGCCAAAGGGTTTTCTTCCCCAATGATATTGCGCTTCGCGCATCAGATAGCGATACATGCGTTCGGTTAACGGACCCTTAAGACGTTCTTTAAGTTTTCCTAACATACCATCTCCTGTTATGAGTGATTCGGCTCAAATTCTATGGCCAATGTTTTATTAATGGGATTTAAGTGCCACTTGGCCGGATCGGAATAGTTCTCAAGAAAATAGAACCGGACACGGCTGGCATTTTTTAACTCGGGATTGGTTTGCGAAAACACATCCCACAATGCTCGAAACTTTTTGTCGCGAGCCTCCAGATCTTTGGTGTCATATATTTTGCTGACCATCCCCACCACTTTATATAGCCCTGTGTATTCTTTAACGAATTGAAAATGGACAGTCTCGGTGTTTCCATTGGGATAAGTGATCTCACAACTGATAGTTCGCAACCGATCCCAAGCGATTTCAGAGAACGTGGGATAGCAGGCAAAAGGCCAACCCGAACCAATCTTGCAAAATCCCAGTGTCAAATTTCCTGCAATCAAAATGGCGGCTAAAGACACCAAAATGGCTGTCGAGATTATATGGTTGGGACTCGACACGACTTTTCTTTCCGGAAGTTTGCACGTGCGGTGGGCCGCCACGTTCCCATAGATCTTTTCCCCCATCTTATGAAAAATTCCGATCTGCATCAAAGGATAAGCTATCCACAATAACGGAACTCGGCCGGCGATATTTTGGTAAACACTAAACCCTCTAACAATCTTTGTCCCGATCAGGCCGTGGATATCCTTCATGAGATCTTCTTGATCGATCTTCAGGTTCTTGCGGTAATCCTGCGAGGCACTGGAATGAAGATCGATATATTCAATGCGGCCAAAGACGTCAAAGACCTTGAGAAAACCGATCGTCCTTCTGCAGAAACTGCAATGACCGTCATAAAGAACTAACATATTCTGAGAAAACAGTTTTCTTCCGGCCCACTGAAAAAATTTGGCCCAGTTGACAAAGGCGGCGTAGCAGACCTGGAGCTCGTAAAAATCGATTCTCATCAACAGGTTGGTGAAATTATGAAACAAAAAGCCCTGGGCGGCTGCAAAATACCTCAATCGTCGCGAGAAAATCATGAATAAAAATGAAATTTCAAAAATAATTGCGCCTGCGCCTGCGACCCGGCAAAGCCAGGGCCAATGATCGATACGCACAATTGGCAGCCAATCAAAGCTGATCCAGACCAATTGCATATGGCGCAACATATTATCTCCGAAGATCCATGCGTTTCCTGAACTCCAGAGTTTCCAGAATCCCGGAAAGAAATACGCAATCCCCATAAGGATCCAAATGAATCGTAAAGGTAATGAATAGGTGATCGACGGTTCTGGCAAATCCAAACTTTTATTCTGGCGAGCATTCCTAAAGTTACGGATGACAGCATCTACGGACAATGCATCAGAACAGCGGCTGGCGGCAAAGATGGTCAGAAACCAAAACAAATGATGATAATGAGACACGCTCCCATAGAATTCCGGAATACCTAAGATGTAAAAACCGGTCACAGCTGCGGCAATGGTAGAAATCCTCGTCTGCCAACCGACCAAAGATAAGAAACAAAAAGTTTTAAAAAGCGCAAAAGCGACCGCAACGAATGTCAGGTTGATGGGCAACAAAGGCAGAAGTCCCTTCATTCCTAGAGGTGCGACCTTCAGCACTTGTGGAAACTGACTGTACCAAAGGACTTCTTTGGAATGCGAAGTTATAAATAGGTATCCAAAAAAGAAAATTCGAAACATGGCTAGGTTTATGGGCGAAGTTTTTTCAGTAAAGAATAAGACAATGCTTGTTCTCACAGCGCTAAAATTAAGCGCTGCCGCATAAAATAGAGCCAAGAAAACGCTCAAGGCCCCGACCTGGGTCATTCCAATCGCCCACGGCTCCTGGGTCACGAGGTGTTTGTAGGCCATTAATCCCACAAGTGACAAAAGAAAGATTATGTTAATTAGCCATTTGTTTTTCATATGATTTTTATGACGCTTTAACTACCTTTCGCAGACCATTCAAAATTGTTTTAGCCACATACTTTGGATTAAGGCATTTTCCGCTAAGACTCAATAGGCGGCAACGCCAATAATCTCCTTTTGAGTTTCCTTTTTGATACCATTGGGAAGCAATCCACATGTGATAGCTCCACACTTCGAGTCCCGCATGAGTGATAATTTCACCGAGGTGTTTTTTGACAATTTGTTCATATCCCCGTCCAGCCCTGTTGGAATCGCGGGAAATAGCATTTTGCGTTCGGTAATCATAAATAAATGTGGGCTGAGGCTCGAATCCGAATTCAAAACGTTTGGCCAACCGGATAGCCGTATCCCATTCCTGATAGGAAATGATGGCTTCATCCAACAATCCGATGGCTTCCAATGCAGATTTTTTAATGAGTAAACACGGGAACATTGGGCCTTCCCCGCGTAAAACCTGTTTGTAGACCTGCCCCGATAACGCAGGGACTTTATAAAGTTCCATTTCTTTTCCGGGATGCAAAATATAGGCATTAGAATGAACCACTTGGACATTCTTTTGGTGAGCAATGCGCATCCGCCGTTCCAGGCTGTCCGTGAGCCATTGATCGTCAGAATCCAAAAACGCAATCCACTCACCCGCAGCTTCTCGCACGCCGGAATTGCGGGCCGACTGCGCTCCGGCATTTTTCTCACGGGTAACTATCCGGATGCGGTTATCTTCTTTCATCAGTTTCCGGACGACATCCACGGTATTATCTTTAGAACCGTCATCCGAAACAATTATCTCCCAATGGGGATAAGTTTGAGCCTGCACACTACGGATCGAGGCCTCGATTTTATCCGCGCGATTATAGGCAGGGATGACAACGCTGACTAATGCTTTCAGGCTGTCCATATCAGAATTTCCTTCCATATTGCGAGGTAAAACGGATACTTTCTAAATATCTACTTATGCCTTCTTTAATGAACTTTACCTTGGCTTCCTGCTTTTCCGAAAGAATCACTTTGGGAAAAAGCATCAGAGTACACACTTTTTCCTGATTTTTCTCAAAACGTTCCTGAAGGTAGACAGGTTCAAGATATCGGTCGTAATATTGCGTCACGTTTTTAGACATTTCCTCAACTTTGCTTAAAGGCATTTCGAGTACCTGTCGAATTTTAACAATCAGGTCTTCTTTTCCTGAATAGACAATGGCGTTTTTCATATGTTCGAGCGCAGGAAAGAACCAGTCGTTATAACTGATAATAGGAATTGTTCCGACGGCCATCGCTTCGATGGCATTGTGGCACATGGGGCGTGTCGTCCCGGAAAAGCACATAAAAAATTGACTTAAGGCAACTGTCGAAAGCCAGTCTTCTGTTTTAAGTTGCCCGGATTTCTCGGCCTTTAAGAGTATGAACTTATTAACAAAGCCATTCTGATTGAGAAGTGTATTTAAATCATCTAAGGATGTAACAACCTGTGTTTCCGGTATGGCTTGAGTGATGATTTCCGTGGCTTCATGACGGTTGAGTTGACCGTACTGCGGCACCGATTTGCTTTGATAGGCCTCTTTGGTGGTATTTCCCCCGAAAAAGATCCGCAGCTTCCGAGGCCTTTGACGCAATTTATAAATTTTTTCCGGTTGATTAAAATGGTATTGCATGGGGTGCATAGAAAAAGGCATTTCGATCACTTCCCCAAAGCGGTAATCAGCGGGGCGGACAATATTCACGTAAACCAATTTTTTCCAGGATCGTTCCAGAAATTCATCGCGCGGTTCGTCAAAAACATAAATCATTTCCTCGGTCTTTTCAGGCACGCGATCCACAATTTTTAGGTTTTTTAAGGCATAAATATACCGACCACAATAGCCTAAGCGTTTAAAGCCAACCAAATTCACCTGGCGGTAGAAATAAATGGTGTAACCCATTTTGTTAAATATGTATAACAGCCAGTAGGCATATCGTCCGTGTCCATCGTCATCTCTAAAAAGATACTCATCATCCAATGTGCAAAAAACATTTTTTGATGTGTCTGGTACAGTCTTCAATGCGTTTTGGATACTCATTACTAAAAATGGTATGGTCAACCGTACAAAGATCATTGGTCCCTGGGAAAACATCCGTTCGATCTGTGATTTTAGCTTTGCCATCATAGCGCAGTCTCGTGGTATCTTTTTTCCAATACCACGACCTCTTTTTTGATGTCATGAAATTCTTCAACGAAAGCACGTCCGGCCTTACCCATCTGGGCCCATTGATCCTGGTTATTTAGGATCTTTAAAATATTGGCCGTTAACCCTTGGATGTCCCGCTCTTTGGAAAGCAATGCGCTTTGCTGCGGGCTTACAATATTAGGAATATCGGCATGATAGGTGGCAACCACTGGAAGCCCCATGGCCTGCGCTTCTAAGATGACCGTGGGAGCGCCGCCCTCGGTATCCCCCGTTCGTGATGTCACGCTGGGGTGAATAAAGATGTCTGCTTTGCTTAACTCTTCAATATATTTCTCGTAAGTAAGAAACCCTAGAAAAAGCACATGTTTTAAAAGATTCCGTTCCTTTACCTGTTGCTGGATCTCTTCTTTCAGCGGACCGTCTCCGATTACCCGAAATTCAAAATCAGATCGGGATTCTTTAATTTCAGCCAAGGCGTCGATAATATAGGCAAGTCCTTTTTTCTCAACAAAGCGGCCGCAAAAAATAAATACGGTCTTCTCTTGAGAGGATTTTGGTAAGCGGGGACGAAAAGTGAGTTTATCCAGAGGAATGGCAATTCTCTGAATTTGAATTTTTTCTTTTGGACAGCCGATTTGAAAAAGTTTCTCTTTCATAAACTTGCCTTCAACCAAAAATAGACGGCCAAGTTCAAAGAGAATTTTAAAGCGTCTTTGCCACAATGGATCATTTGGTAATTCTGAAACGTCAAAGCCGTAAAAATTTGTTATAACAGGGATTCTCTTTTTTTCAAACCAATTGACGGCAAAATAACCTTGAGGCCCAAAATGGGCATGGATCAACTTGACCCTTTTCTGACGGCAAAGAATTTCTTCACCGGTAAAGCAGGTGCCAAAAAGTTTTTGTGATAGTTTTGCGGATAACCATGCTGGTGTACGCCTTTGGGGAAACTCGATCGGAAGAGAGTAGCAATCTGGTTTTGAGTAAGGAAAAAACTCAAAATTTTCAAAAGTCCGGGCGATCAAAATAGGAGAAATTTGTGTGAAGTTTGAAATATAGTGATAAATGAAGGTTTCTGATCTGGCAAAAAAAACTTCATTATAATGGGCAACTATTAAATTAGTTCTCATACGCTACACCCTAAGGTCATAGGATACGCGTCACACGGACAGCGTGTCTCCAACGCAGTCTTCTAATGCGCTTTTGGTTCCGATGGCCTTGGCAGGATCTCCCTGTATTCGGATGTTTTTTTCGTATCTCCCCTTAAAGACAACAGAATTGATGTGGACCCCATTGTTCCCCGGCAATGAGACTCCTGGTAAAATGACGCAGTTTAACGCCAAACCGACGCTGGGACCTAAATAAATAGCCCCATCAATGAGGCATTGCGATTCCGCAGGTGCCCGCGGGCTGGTAATGACATGTTTTTCCGGATGTGCAAATGATTTGTAATGGTGGGTCAATGAATAGAGCTTGCAGTTTGCGGACATACCGCAATCATCGGAAATGTAAAGCCCTGCAGAAATTCCCGATAATATGCAGCCCGGACCGACATGAACATTCTTCCCTATAAAAACGACCCCAGGCTCACCAGGGAAATGACGGTTTTTTAACGTTCTCTTTTCCCGTTTGGAATTGTAGGGACCAGCCATAATGGTTACGTTTCGATCGATCCAGGAATTTTCTCCGATATGGATATATCCCGGATTGACAAAATGCACACCTTCATCGATTTGGGCATTTTCACCCAGATGACGCAAACGTTTTTTCCAATACCCGTAACGCAGCTTTGCGCCGGCATCACCAGGAAGATGTGTGACGAACATCAGCCAAATAGAACTTATCAAATCTTTCATTTTTAAAAACATGCGCAGAAATCTCTATAAGAGCGTTGGAAAATTGATACACTGTCTAACTGCTTTATCAGCATTAGGACACCCTGGAACTACTCTCTTCACAGGGTGCAAATTTGTTAAAAACCATCGTCCGGGCGTGATTTTCGGGTTCTTGGTCGACCAAGACAGATCGCGTTTCTTTTCTTCGTCCACCAAGATAGGGTAACGCAAGAACACGGGTGCAGAATGTTCAACGACCTTCGGTTTTTGATAACCCATGCCAACGCACCAGGCATCCCAACGCTTAGCAGCCTGACGGCGTTTCCGATTGTAATAATCGATTTTCGACAACTGATTAATGGCTAAAAGCGAAATAGCAGCCGGCATTTTACAACCGTAGTCCTTTGGTTTGATTCCCATAATTTCTTCTTCTGTTGTGGAATCATAAATTTTATCTTTATAACGCAATTCGTATTTAATACCCAGGTGGTTTCTCAGCGGATGTTTAAACCTGTAGTAATTGACAATAACGTTATGAAGCTGATTTTCAATTCTCTCAAAATCTGGGTAAGGTGCATGTTCATAAAATCGTGACAGGCCTTTCGCCAGAAAACTGTCATTGGTGGTCACCACTCCACCTTGGATGGTGTTAAATATTTTGCTTAATTCTGAACTGTAAAAGGCTAAATCTCCGTAATTACCAACCCTTGTGCCTTTGTAAAATGCCCCGGTGGAATGGGCACAATCCTCAATGACGTACAAATTGTTTCGCCTGGCCAACTCAATGATCGCCATATAATCACGGCATACGAGTCCGAACAAATGGTGCAGCAATATGGCCTTTGTTTTGGGAGTGATGTGCTTTTTGATCTCCTCAACATCAAGTCCGTATGTTTCTAGTTCAATGTCACAATAAACCACTTTGACTTGCGCAAAATCAAATGCATTCGGAACAACGATGCACGTGAAACCAGGCACTATAACCTCGTCACCCGGCATCAGCCCTAAAGCAAATATGCAGGCACTTAAGGAAGCCCTCCCGCTTAAAAATGGAAACGCATACTTTGACTGATTCCATTGGGAAAACTTTTTGGCAAATTCGGATTCAATGGAGGAATCAATCCACTGGCGGTGGTTTTTGAGCTGCTTTTGGGCAATAAGCACATCATCATAATCCAACGTTCTGCAAACCAATTGGGCGGTTGGTCTGGCAATATACTTAACCTTATGAACTATGGTTTTGATTTTGTTATTCGCCCGTCTTAAATATCCTCGATCAGCGGCGGCCACAGGCATAGCGATTTCCTTCTTAAAAGTTACAAAGTTTTTGAGTTTAGATCCCACTGTCCAGGAACAAAAAGGACACCGCTTCGAAACGGGATGTCCAAATTATCAGAGCCTGGGTCTACCATAAATTCGTGAAGATGCTCATGCGCATCGTAAACCATCATACCAGTGGAGTCGGCTATCAGTACCGAAAAAGGATAACGGCCCACGTTAAATGGAATAGAGGGAATTTCGTAACAAATTTCCCCTGGTCCTTGAATAGCGCCTAATTGTTCGGAATGATCGGACGAATTTGCTTCGACAATGATTGTTTTATCGTTGGTAAAAATCCGAAAACGGAATTGCGGGTTCTCTACCCGCTGGACAGCATCATAATGGACTTTGAGCTTCAAGTAAGACATGGGTTTAAAAGTGTCCGTGGCTTCGCCATTTTGATCCAGAAGTTCGACCTTCTTGATGACCACCTCTCCGCTTCCTTGGCGAATTCCATGGCTTAACACTCGCTTTTCCTGGTTTAATACACTTTTACGGTATTCATAAACGACATTTTTGGAATCACCCGCATAAACCATCCGGCCTTCCTGGATAAATAAAGCCCGCTGACACATGTTTACAACTGTGTCGAGATTGTGGGAAATATAGACGATTGTTTTTCCGCTTGTAAGAAACTGATCCATCTTCTTTTTGCATTTGGTTTGAAATGACATGTCTCCTACGGAAAGGATTTCGTCAATCAAAAGAATCTCGGGTTCACAATGTACAGCGACAGCAAATCCTAAACGGACGAACATCCCGCTGGAGTAATGCTTGACCGGTGTATCTAAGAATTTTCCTATGTCGGCAAACGCCACGATTTCGTCAAACCGCTTTTGAATTTCCTTTTTTCCAATGCCTAAAATAGCAGCATTAATGTATATATTGTCACGGCCTGACAGCATGGGATGAAAACCCGCACCGACGGCAATCAGCGGACCAAGCGTCCCTTTAACGGTAATTTTTCCTTCATCAGGCCAAAAGATTCCGTTGAGCATCTTTAAGAGCGTAGTCTTACCGGCTCCATTGGCACCCACCAGTGCAAAAGCCTCACCCCGCTTGACTTCGAATGAGATATCTTTGATGGCCCAAAATTCATCATCTCTTAAAATATGCGGATCGGATTTCATTCCACACAGATTACGTCCAATATCGGTCAAACCGTAAACCATCGATTTCTGCAACGATTTGCAGAATTTCTTTGAAACACGATCGACTTTGATAGCTAAGTCACTCATTTTTAAATCCGTTCTGTGATACGAGTTTCCGTTAAATGAAAAACCATAAGCCCAAAGAAAAGAATCACAAAAGCAACAATGGTCGATACGATAAATCCGCCTGGTTCCGTAAGGTGCCCTGTCAAAACGACATCACGCCCTGCCGCAATAAAATAATGCATGGGATTAATATTGGCCAGTTGGTTTAGAATCCCAACTTTTGGTTTGGCATATAAAATCGGCGTTAAATACATATAAAAAGAAATAAGCGCCGTTAGCAGGTTTCCGGTATCGCGGACGATGGAATTTAACAAGGCCACGATTAAACCCAACCCGATGGTAAAAACAATGATCGGTATGGCAAACAGCGGCATCAACAAAGCTCCCTTGCTCGGCATAATTTTAAAAAACATAAATAAAAAAACGATCAGCAATAATTGCACAAGAAAAGTCACAATACCCCGACCGATGGCCGCAATTACGACGCATTTCTTAGAAAATTTGATACGCATGACCATGTCACCAACCGCCGTCAGCGAACCGCCGCAGGCCACCATACCGTTGGCAAAAATTTGCCAGTATGCCAGACCCAGGATGGCATAAATCGGATAAGGAACATTGATGTCACCAAAATTAAATATACCCGAGTGACCGAGCATTGCAAAGAGCCCTACGTTTAAAATGGGCATGATGAAAATCCATAAAAAGCCAATGAACGACTGCTTATACATCGCAGAGAAGTCGCGTTTAAACAACTGGTAGATCAACCATTTGTTGTAGAACAGTTCATTAAAAATTTCCTTTAAGGCGGTGAAATATCCCTGCCTTAAACAATTATCTGGCTCGTATGTTTGAACTACCGTATGCTTATGTTCCATGTGTTTGACTATCCTTGTGATTAATTGGCCTTAGTAGCGCTTGCCTCAATTAAAAACTCATAATATGACGTCTTTTTGAAATACGATTCCGGCGCTTTATTGACAAGCCATGTTTCATATTGAGCGAGACAAGGCGTAAGCCATTTGAATGAAGAAAATGATACTTTTGGGCTTTCAATAAATTTGCAAGTCGTTGTCGAAAAATCCGGGCTTCGCACTTTATACATGCGTTCAATCTTAAAAAATTTGGACAAGGCATTCACATAATCATTGATCACTAAAACTTCGGTCGCGCTTTCCGACTTACGCCCAGAGACGCTAGCTTGTTCAATCATGATCCATCGGCCATTGGGAGTCAGTACCCGATGGATTTCACTTAAGGCGATTTGTCCTTCCGGCTTTTTCAAGATATAAGTCAGAACTTCGGATG
>JAEUSC010000493.1 GCA_016789035.1 Candidatus Omnitrophota bacterium | reverse complement strand
CAATCCAGCTGACCTTTGCTATATGTCAACCAGACTGCCAGTGTTAGTTTTTTGCTTCGCCCTCATTAAACTTATCTTCATTCCAAATAACTTCCGCGAGTTCTACCTTTACGTTGCTGGGCAACATATCCAAAATATCGTCGCTGACACCTTCAATAAATTTTCCGCCAAAATGACCTGATTTGGTTTCAAACTTAATCTGCTCCTTTGTTTTAGGATGAATAAACCCCTCAATTCCTTTTAGGCCGTACTTAACGATCAAATGATTGCGTTTTCCCAAACTGAAATTCACCTTTGGCTTATCATTTGGATTCTTGGGATCGATATCGAAAGAACTCGTACAGTCCTCAATGGTATTTCGAACATTGGGATCCAAAAGCCCAAGCGTAAACACCGTTGGATTTGATTGATCTGGGTCATTGGGTGATGTGTAACGTTTTATTTCGTTGCGATCAATTCCAGTAAACATAGGTCATCTCTCCTTTTTTAAAGACAAAGTAATGCCCACTCATCATTGCCGGGCAGAAGGCTTCCGTTTAAATCAAAAGAACATTTGGCAACTGCAATACCTTCCCGATTTTCATCTTCCACTTTGGTATATTGAGCGCGCGGAGCAAAGAACCTGAACTTATTACCGCTGACAGTACCCCAAGCGGTATCAATGGCCATTTCTGCACCGCTAAACCATTTGGAGTGAAAATCATGAGCCGCAACCAGTACTATCTCCGGATCATACGAACCGTTAACATCTCGGTCGGTAATCAAAAACGACAAAAGACCGCGGTCATTATTGACATCATCACGAGGTGCCAATTTATTCTCGTGGTTAACTTCAAGAGAAGCGATCTTAGCCGCATAGGCATCCAACGAAAACGCCGCGTTGATAAATGCAGGGGGTTTGGTTGTTTCATACACTGGGCTGGTAAACAAAGCGGTGTCCGCAACCCCCGCCTCAACGCCCATATAATCAAAATTGACCATGACCGGCTCGCCGCTTTTGAAATTGATCTTGAATTTACCTCGGCAACCTCTTAACAATTTTCTGATTCCGTCCTCATACCCGGACATTGTTTGACTCGGAATGTTATCCGTAAGAGGCTCGATCACATTCCCCACCGTAGTCGCAGACGATGAAGTCGTAGCAGTGGCACCGGATGTGCCGCCGGTAATAACTTCACCGCTTTGAAGTGTTCCTGAAATAATAACGTAGAGAACTGCGCTAGCACCGTTGGCCGTATTGATAATAACCCGACCTTTGCCAGCCGATGTGCCGCCGGTAATTGTTTCACCATGTTGAAAGGGCCCGGCTGTAACCGCGCCGATATTAATCGACTTAAGAAGATTGACCGCGCATCCACAGTTCTGAAAGTGCTTCCCCCAGTCCGGAGGTGTTGCCGCAGAACCAGATCCTCTTAATTCCAAACCAAACCCTAATGACCCCGGGCGTTTACCGACAATATTGCTGATATTGGTAAATGTTAACCTTACCGGATCACGCGGAAACATTTCAGGGTCAAAACTAATTCGGGGGTTATAGGCCAGCGTCTTGGCATCAGCAACCGCCAGCGTTTCGGCTACACCCTCGGATGCCTCAATTTTTGAAACAACTTGTCTTTTTCGAGTAAGCATTTAAAAACCTCCTATTGTTATGCAATGGACGGATCAGATTGTGTGTGCTGATACAAAATTTCAAGTTCAATGGTCAATCCTGCATGCGGCTGTCCCTCTACCGTTTCAAAAGGAACGTTGCTTTTGATATTGGTATCAATTGCAAAACCACCTCGAGTGTTATCAATCATCAAAGCCTTTTCGATATCACCTAAAATGCCGCTTAAAATGACATCCGTCGCCGTAGAGTCTGCGTCATCCTGCCTGATCCAAACATCTAAATAAACTGACAAGCGGCAAGTGAAATACGGATTAGGTGTCATCTGCTTTTCTTCTTGGCCAGCATTGACAACGATGCAAGGAACCTGTCTTAATGCGTTGCCGCGTTTATCCCATCTCTGGACGCTGGCAATCGTATTGACATAACCATTGGCGATAGTGACTGACTCTAAGGTTGTCTTGATATTTGCCAAAATACGTTCTCTAATCGTCATCTCACCTTCTCCAAAGTCTTTTGAATCGATTTATTCAAAATGTTGATCCGTTCGTTTTGCATATCATCCCAAGTCTTATAAAATCCTAATCGTGGACGGATACGGATTTGATTCTTTAAAACGAATAAAGGTAAAATACTTCTGATCTTCTTTTTTATCTTTGCCAAAAATGTTTTGCCGCGAAGCTTCACCGGAATAACATTCTTAAGCATGCGCGGCTTGCGGTATTGTTTTTTAAGGCGGCCATCCGATGTAAAAAGTTCAGTGCGAGCGGACAAAGGCACTGCCAATTTCGCCCCGCCCGGGTTCTTTACAATTCCGCCTTCTTCATGCAGACGCGAAATCTTAGAGTCCGAAAAAATCACCATTCCCATGCCTTCGATTGTCTGCGACACGAGCGATGCCCTGCGAAAATGCGTAAATATCCCATGTGGCCGCGCTTTAATACCCGGCGCGCCTTGAAGCCGCGTCTGGTAAAACTGCTTTAAGAATTTCCTGCTGATATGATCCATCCCATCGCCAAGTTCCATTTTTAATTCTTTAGGAAATACCCTTAGCGCGGTTTCAAAATTCTTTGTGTTGATTTCTGCCGTTAGTTCACTCATGGTTATTTTTGAACCAGCAAATGCCACATCCCCTGATCTTCGCCCAAGATATCCACCACAACAAAATTGACATCAATACCGCCTACGACTTCCGGGAACAGGACTTCGTCCCCGCCTTTATTGATCGAATCAACCCCATAGGTCGCGTCATTGGCGATAAATATCTCGATCTGATTCTGCAACGTACGACCAGATTCTTCCCCGCCCGGCGTTAACCTCTGACGATTAATAACCGCCTTAATCGTCTTAGGGCTTTGACCTTTTGGCGTATATTGAATCTGTTCAGCAAACTCATCTGCCGTTAAAAAAATATTTACCGCATCATTCTTTAAGTTATCTTTAAAACTCATACCTAAATCCCGGGGGCACAAATACCCCCGGGATCTCCTTTATGGTTAGACAACTTTCAAAAGATGACCGAAATACTTATCAAGCAATATTTCGTCGGTATGCTGACGAGAACGAAATACATCCGAACGAACTGACTCGTCACGGTATTGCTCAACCATGACATTTTCTGGACTGTCATTCGCCCAAAGGAACGTGCGCCCGATTGACGGTTGTGTTGGATCCTGACCATCCTGAGCACTAACCGCCAACAAGACATAAGTCGGACTCCAAATGTCTGATCCTGAGAATGCTTGCCCCTCTTTCGAGGAGTTTTTGATCGCATTCGCTATCAAGACGTTTGGAATACCAAAGAAGTCTTTTAAGGCGTTGATGATCTCAGCATCTGTTGGTCGGGCGGTATATTTAATAGCGTCCTTAAGGGCATTGTTATTTAAACAAAGGTTAAGATTCGTGTAACTCATCACCAACGTATTTGGTAAAAGACCACAATTCGTTCTGATCTTTACTTTAGCGTCACGAATAGTTTTAACGATGTCCTTGGTCGGATCGCTCCAGATATTACTGCCCGTAACATCCGTAAACAAAGGGGCACCAGTAAAAATGCTGGTGCTCATGGCAATG
>JAEUSC010000457.1 GCA_016789035.1 Candidatus Omnitrophota bacterium | reverse complement strand
AAAACAGGAGATATGCCATGCCGACAAATGAGCTAAAGAAAAAGACCATTGGCCGTTTAAACAGGATTTCGGGACAGATAAACGGTATTAAACAAATGATTGAAAACGATCGGGATTGTGCGGACATCATTCTTCAAGTCGCGGCCATACGGGCGGCTGTCACACAGTTGGGCGTAGTTATGGTTGAAAGCCATATGGAGGAATGTGTCCGTCAAACGATCAAGAGCGGCAATAGCAAAGCATTGGCGCATGCTTTAAATAAAGTTATGAAGCGGATGCTTAAATAAGGAGAACGTATGCGTATTCTTATTGTGGGTGGAGTTGCCGGAGGGGCTTCGGCCGCAGCACGAGCACGCCGGTTATCTGAAGAGGCCGAAATCATGATCTTTGAAAGAGGCGAGCATGTGTCTTTTGCCAATTGCGGTTTGCCTTACCATATCGGCGGGGCTATTAAGGACCGGCAGAAATTGCTCGTGCAGACGCCGGAATCGTTATGGAAACGCTTTCGAATCGATGTCCGGGTGAGAACAGAAATTATTAAGATTAATTGTAAAGAAAAAACGGTCATTGCCAAAAATCTGGTGAACGGGGAAGAAACGCAGGAGATTTATGATTATTTGATTTTGAGTCCGGGTGCGGATCCGATTAAACCTCCGATGCCTGGGTTGGATTTGTCCCCGGTGATGACGCTGCGCAATATCACCGATATGGACCGGATTAAGCAACGGATTGATACCCATCAGGCTCAGCACGTCATAATCGTCGGAGGTGGGTATATCGGACTGGAAATGGCCGAAGCTGTGCGTGAGCGGGGACTTAATGCGACCATGATCGAACTTTCAAACCAGGTCATGGGGCCGGCCGACCCTGAAATGGCCTATTACCTTCATGAAGAGTTGCGGAAGTATCAGGTGGATTTGAAATTGGGTGTTTCTGTTAAGGCCTTCTCTTCGCAGGGCAGCGGCATCAAGGCTGAATTGAGTAATGGCCAAAGTGTTTCGGGCGATTTGGTGGTTCTGGCGATCGGTGTAAAGCCAGAAGTCAGTTTGGCGAGAATGGCGGGCCTGGAAATAGGGCAACGCGGGGGAATTGTCGTTAATGAACACATGCGAACAAGTGACCCGTCTATCTTTGCGGTTGGTGACGCCGTTGAAATTGATGAATTTGTGACGGGAACCAAAGCATTGATCCCTCTGGCGGGGCCAGCCAACCGTCAGGGGAGGATCGCTGCCGACAATATCTTTGGACGCGCGTCGATCTATCGCAAGACACAAGGGACAGCTGTGTGTAAGCTTTTCGATCTGACAATGGCCATGACCGGAGTCAGTGAAAAAATCCTCACGCGCCTTAACAGGCCCTTTGAAAAAATCTACATTCATTCGAATCATCATGCCAGTTATTATCCGGGTGCGCATCCCATAAGTTTTAAGCTTCTGTTTGATCCGCACGACGGAAAGATTTTGGGGGCTCAGGCCGTCGGCCGTGAAGGTGTTGATAAGCGGATTGATGTCCTTGCGGTCGCTCTGCGGGCCGGCATGACGGTGTACGACTTGGAAAATTTGGAATTGTGTTATGCGCCGCCGTACGGATCAGCCAAGGACCCCGTTAATTTTCTGGGATTT
>JAEUSC010000455.1 GCA_016789035.1 Candidatus Omnitrophota bacterium | reverse complement strand
CGAGACTTAAAACCTTTTTTAGAACGGCCTCGCTTCCCGGCTTATCCGAAAAGAAATCCGACAGAATGAATGTAACGGCTTTGCGGCGGATAACGCGATTGAGAAACTCGAGCGCCGCTTTCAAATCTGTTCCTCTGCCTTTAGGCTTAAAATATAAAATTTCTCGAATAACCCTTAAGACGTGACTTCGACCCTTGCGGGGAGGAATAAACAACTCCACCTGGTCGGTAAAAATAAGCAATCCGACTTTATCATTGTTTCGCGTGGCCGAGAAGGCAAAAATAGCTGCAATTTCGGCGGCGAGTTTACTTTTTAACTGATTGACGGAGGCAAAGCGGCAGGAGCGGGACACATCCACCATGACCATGACCGTCAATTCTCGTTCTTCAATAAATTTCTTAATGTGAGCTTTACCCGTGCGCGCCGTCACGTTCCAATCAATGGCCCGCACATCATCGCCCATCTGGTATTCGCGAACCTCGTCAAACTCAATACCCCGCCCTTTAAAAGCGCTGTGATATTTTCCCGCAAAAACATCCGTCACCAAACGGGAAGTCGTAATTTCAATACGGTGAATTTTCTCAAGCAACTCTTTTGGAAGCATAATTCAGGCGTTTGGTGATTTAGACGATGATAAGCGATGCAATGAAAAAGGTTATCCTTCAACCCTTCGCCGGTTAAGGCACCTGGATCTCTTCAAAAACCTTACGGATGATATCTTCGGAGGTCTTGTCTTCCGCTTCTGCCTCATAACTTGGCACAACACGGTGACGCAGGACATCCATGCCGATCGATTTAATGTCTTGAGGAATAACATAGCCGCGTCCCTGAAGAAACGCATAGGCTTTGGCAGCAACCGCTAAGTTAATTGTTGCCCGCGGAGACGCGCCATAATGAATCAGACTTTTCAGATCAGACATATTATATTTCTGGGGAAACCGGGTGGCATCAACAATATGGACAATATATTGCTGAATTTTTTCATCGATATAAATTTCATCAACAACGGAACGAAGCCGCGCAATATCTTCGGTCGTTGTAATCTGCGCAACCGAAATGGCCTTTCGTGTAAAGGCCATCCGTTGAAGAATTTTTAACTCTTCATCCTGGGTCGGATAAGTGACATTGAGTTTCAGCATGAACCGGTCGACTTGGGCTTCCGGCAAAGCATAAGTCCCTTCCTGCTCGATCGGATTCTGTGTCGCCAGAACAATAAAAGGATCCTCAAGCTTTAGTGTTTCCTCGCCGATTGTAATTTGTCTTTCCTGCATGGCTTCCAACAATGCGCTTTGTACTTTGGCGGGGGCACGGTTAATTTCGTCAGCCAGAATGATATTGGCAAAAATAGGACCCTTTTTGATATTGAAATCACCGGAACGCTGATCATAAATCAAAGTTCCCGTTAAATCGGCCGGCAGCATATCGGGTGTAAATTGCAGACGTTGAAACTTAGCGTGGATGGTTTGGGCAAGAGTTTTAACGGCGGTTGTTTTGGCAAGACCAGGAACACCTTCAATCAGAACATGGCCATTGGCTAATAAACCAATCATCAGACGTTCCAATAAGTATGACTGCCCGACCATTACTTTTTGAGATTCTAGAAGGATCGCACTGACGCAGGCACCCTCTTTCTTAACTTTTTCATTAAGTAAGGCAATATTCGCCTCAGTCATAGCCGCCTCCTTAAAATGATCCCGTCAATTCAATTACGGTTTACGATTCCTGAAGACTTTGTTGAATTCAATAAAGATATACATCAATCCGCTCTACCTTACCTTCACGGATCTCATTAGCCATAGCACCACCAACGACAGCTCCCTGGACAATAACCGGCTTTGCTTTATTTGGATATCTGACTTCAAGACGGCTCACCGATGCACGATTAACCCCATATGTATTTTTACGGGACGGATTATGATAAACCACCAGCGTCTGGCCCATCATATTAAAGGCATACGAATTCGCCGGAAACAAAACTTTCTGCCACTTCTTACCTTTAATAAAATAATCCGCTTCAGCTGGTTCTTGAGTGAAAAAATAAGACGGCAAAATTGGCTCAAAATTAACAGATAACTCGTCAGATGCAGAAAGACGAAAAGGCTTTGGACCCAAATTCATAACAAGCCACATGTGCAGGAATTCAGCTGTGCTTCCCGACAATCGGGCAACAAATCCCTGACCATGCAGAGATTCGTCTTCATGGGCGCTGCTGG
>JAEUSC010000416.1 GCA_016789035.1 Candidatus Omnitrophota bacterium | reverse complement strand
TCCTTAACCATCGCGTAAACTTCTTTTTGCAGCGGTATATATCCTACTTCTTCAACAAGTTCTGTGGCATGATCCAAATAAAACTCAACAAACTTGCTGATATTTTCCTTTTGAGCAGAGACCGGATTGACATAAATAAAGATCGGACGTGCCAACGGCTGATAGGTCCCATCCATGACTGTCTTGACCGAAGGGACAATAGGGCCGTTTCCGTTGCCAGCTTTTTCGTCATCAATCGGAACAATCTTCAGATGGTCTTTATTCTGTTCATAATAGGCAATCCCAAAATAACCTAAAGCGCCCTTTTCTGTAGAAATTCCTTCGACAAGAACGTTATCGTCTTCGCTGGCTGTATAGTCGCCGCGACTGGCGCCTGCCTTACCATTAATGGCTTCTGTAAAATAATCAAACGTTCCGGAATCTGTTCCGGGACCAAACAAGGCTATCGGTTCATCCGGAAAACCATCACGGATTTGACTCCATTTGATCACCACTCCTTGCGACTCCGGGGCCCAGATTTTCTTTAACTCGGCCACCGTTAAATGATCAACCCAGGTATTGTTAGGGTTAACCATGACCGCCAGACCGTCATAAGCAACGGGCAGCTCGATAAATTCGACCCCGCCTTCTTTACAGGACACATTTTCCTTATCTTTAATCGGACGGGAAGCATCGGAAATATCGGTTTCCCCGCGGCAAAAACGTTTGAAACCGCCACCCGTCCCGGAAATCCCAACCATGACCTTCCCACCGCCCGTTTTCCCAAACTCTTCGGAAACAGCTTCTGTAATAGGAAATACGGTACTAGACCCATCCACTTTTATAATGTCGGCAGCAAAACATGGAACAACGGTGAAAAAAAAGAGGGATAAACTTGATATTACGATTTTCTTATTCATTGTGATAGCTCCTTTAGCAGGTTCGATCTTACATGATTTCTCGTCATTTGAAAACCCTTATCATTTAAAACTTCAGGTTTAAATCCGCCTGGATCAGAGTTTGACGATTGTGGGTTCCCAGAATACGGTCATCCAAGTAATAATCCAAGCCAACCACGACATTCTTGGCTAATCCATATTCCAACGTCCATTCATGACCTTTGGTATCGGTCACTCCGCCTAAACGGTCAGAATCTGGGAAGGCATCCAAAAATGCATCTTTTCCGAGAGAGGAGTATTGATATTTAACCTGCCACTGGTTTCTCCCCACCACTTTCGAATCGCCAAATTTTAAGCCCGCAGCCCAGCCGGTTTCATTGTCATCGGGATCCAAGTTTTGAATGTAGTCTCCGAAAAATGCCAGACGCTCGATGCATTTTAAGCCCATCGGTTTTTTCAGACCGATTTCGGCCGAAGCACCGAGAGAATCATAATCGTACCGCAAAACGCCGCCTGTCAACGTATTGGTTGAGGAAGTTCCGTCAACGGTAGTTCCTTTGACACCGTTGAATCCGTAATACGTTCCGGCGGCATGAAGATCGACTGGTCCCATTTGCGATTTGATGCCAGCCTGAGAATAGACCAGAAAAGGATCCACGCGGTCGGTCTTTCCGTTCTCATCGATCACCCAAACGCCATTATTCAGGTAGGCATTGATGTTTTCCGAAAATTTATGCTCCACATGTAAACTCCCGCCTGCCGGATTAATGTCAGAATCCCACAAGAGATCGGTCGGCGTCCAAAGATAATCTGTTCTCACAAATTTACCGGCAATGACCTTCCCCCAGGGTGCCGGCTGATATTCGGCAAACGCATAGTCCAGACGAATATCACCGCGACGAAAGCCATCAGTGAAAGTCATATTAGTGGAACGGGCATCATCCGCGGTGGAACCCGTTTCCGATGTTGCCAACCCGGCTCCCATCTTCCATTGATCATTGACCTGATTTTCCAACCCCAAACGAAAACGGACTCTGCCCCGGCTTCGGGCTTCTGTATCGTCCTTTTTACGTTCATATTGGTAACGGACCCGGGCATCCCCTTTTAACTTGGTCTTCTGAATCCACTCCGGTAAGCTGCTTTTCATGGCTTCTTCGTGAATGACTTTCTGATCAGCCACGATTTCCTGCTTGATATCACGAGCCTCTTGCTTGGTTAAAATGTTTTTTTCAATAAGTTTTTCTATAAGGGCGTCCACCTGTGTTGTCGCCGCATAAGCCAGACCGGACAAGGACATTAAAACCACACCTACAACAATGCAAATCCATTTTTTCATAATCTTCCTTTCATTCTTTTGCTTTAAAGTTAGCCAAT
>JAEUSC010000336.1 GCA_016789035.1 Candidatus Omnitrophota bacterium | reverse complement strand
CTCTGTTGAGGCTTTAATAATTTGAATCAACTCATCGTCCATGTACTCATATTCATCAGGAATTTCCAGGGATTCTATCTTAGGAAGACCACTATAGTTCTTAAAAACAGCACGAATTCTCTCTTTATATTTCTTTTCCATGACTAATATAAGGTCTGCCCATTTAATTTGTGTTTCTGTCAATTTAGTGTTGCTTCTAGGACTCACACCGGCAGAACGCACATCAACCCTAGGATCATTTGCATAAATTTTCTGCGCGGTTAGACTTCTTTTCTTGTTCATCCCGCAAACGAATAGCAATTTTAATTTCCTCATAAGCTTATAAAAAACGGCGGACCCGAATATTAGGCCCGCCGTTTCTTGGTATTAGTCTCTGAAATAATGATCTTTCATTACTCCATCATACTTCTTTGTCTTCATGCAGCACCGCTTAAAACAACCTCCGCGATCCGCAAGGACAAAGGTCATTTCTTCCTAACTTCTCGAAGAGTTCCTTTGATCCATGGACTACCCTATCGCCTCTTTTGACATGTGTTTCAGAGGGATAGCCTCTTCTTCTTTTACTCTTTGGTTCGAAAAAACTCTTCTTCGTTAAAGTTATTATTGTTATCCATGTTGCACCTCCTGTTTAAAAAAACATTAACACGACCTTGCCCGTCATGTCGGAGATAGGTAAGCATAACATAGTGTCCAAAAAGTGTCCACCAAGGAGACCAAAGCATACCAAGGGATACTAAGGTGAAACCGGAAGGAAATTTGCTGATAAAATTATGGTCGCGGTGTAATCGCTTGGAATGGTATGGTTTATGTAATAAAAAAGCCCCCTCTTTTAGAGGAGGCTTCTTTACAATTGGCGGGGCCGACGAGATTCGAACTCGCGATCTTCAGCGTGACAAGCTGACATGTTAACCAGGCTACACTACGGCCCCTTATACGGAATGTCAAAACTCTAATGGGCGGTGCTGGGATCGAACCAACGGCCTGCTGAATGTAAGTCAGCTGCTCTACCAGCTGAGCTAACCGCCCAATAAATTTCTATTACAATAAGACAGGCGCTTTCAGCACCGCCTGATTGATCTGTTCAATTTTTATAAAGATGACCAATCAAGACGGGCGATATATTACTATAATTAAAAATGACTGTCAAACTATTTGCTTGGCTAACTTTTATTTCTGCGCCAATTTGCTGTGAAAACGGCCATACCCAAAATACACAACGCACCCGACGGCCAACCAAACAAACAAACGCATCCATGTTTCCCATCCCAGTGAATACATCATTGCAAAACAAACCAGGGCACCGGCAATCGGAAGTCCGGGAACACCGGGAGTTCGAAAGGGACGCGGACGATTCGGCTGCGTCTTTCGCAAAACAATGACACCGATGCAGACGATTACAAAAGCAAACAGCGTCCCGATGGACGTCATGTGGCCAAGTTTAGAAATGGGAACAAAGCCCGCAAAGATGCTCACAAAAAACATAAACAGCAAATTAGACCGCCACGGCGTATGCCACACCGGATGAACGTCCGAAAACATTTTCGGTAGAAGCCCGTCGCGTGACATAGAGAAAAATACCCGGGACTGCCCGTAAAGCAATATCAGAATAACCGACGTGAATCCGGCAATGATCCCGACCTTGATCATCTTCTGAAGCCATGGAAACGGAGTCAGATTAATCGCAGTCGCAACCGGTGCGGCGTCCCCGCGCATGTCCTGATAATTCACCATGCCGGTCAGAACCAAAGAAAAGACCACGTAAATTATCGTGCAGATGGCCAGCGAACCCAAGATCCCAATAGGAATGTCTTTCTGAGGATTTTTGGCTTCCTGTGCGGCCGTGGACACCGTATCAAAACCGATATAAGAAAAAAAGATAACGCCAGCAGCCCTCATAATTCCGCTCCATCCAAACTCACCGAATTTTCCGGTATTAGGCGGAATAAACGGCGTGTAATTGGCGGTATTAACATAGGAAATTCCGATTGTAATAAACGTGGCCACCACGACGAGTTTCACAATGACAATAATGATGTTAAAGTTTGAAGATTCTTTAATCCCGATCATCAAAAGAATGGATGTCAGGCAAATAATAAGAATCGCGGGAAGATTGATGAGCCCGTGCAAAACAGTTCCGTCCGTAAGAGTCACCTTATCAAAAGGGCACATCATCAGCTGCTGGGGAAAAATAATGCCGAAATCCTTCAAGAAAGAGGTCACATATCCCGACCAGCCCACCGCGACGCACGCGGCACCGACGGCATATTCCAACACCAAATCCCATCCGATGACCCAAGCGATAAATTCTCCGAGGGTCGCGTAGGCATACGTATAGGCGCTTCCGGCCATCGGAATCATTGAGGCAAATTCGCTGTAGCACATTCCGGCGAGCGCGCAGCCCAGGGCCGCAATCATAAATGCAATGACAACGGCGGGCCCGGCATTTTCGGCCGCTGCGATGCCGGTCAGCGAAAAGATACCGGCGCCGATAATGACGCCTATCCCGAGAGCCACCAGACTTTTGGCCCCCATCGTGCGCTTCAAATTCCGTTCGCCGGTATGTTCTTCGTCATAAACAATGCTCTCTATGGGCTTTCTGACAAAGATGTTCATGCTTTCCCCTCCGTCATTTCCTTTAGTCAATTCAAACTATCAGATCTCGCCTTTAAACAGACATGCCTTTGATTTCTTTAAGAATCGCCGCCGCGGCATCCCTGGGTACAGAGGCCTTTACGATAGGCCGGCCTACAACAAGAAAGCTGCTTCCATCAGCCATCGCATCTGCGGGCGTGGCTGTCCTTTTTTGATCACCTTTGTCTTCGCCGGCCGGGCGGATCCCCGGAGTCACAATGACAAAATCTTTTCCTATTTCCCGCCGCAAGACAGCAACTTCATGGGCCGAGGCCACCACTCCGTCGAGTCCCGAACGATACGCCAGGTTGGCCCGTGCGAGGACCTTTTCCTGCGTGGATTCCTCCTGAGGAGCACTGGTTAACACCGTAACCCCAACAATCAGCGGACGCACAATTTTCATTGCCACCGCCTTGGCTTGCGCAGCTTTAACGGCTGCCTCCATCATTTCCTGCCCGCCGATCGTGTGCACGGTCATCATAAAAACTCCCAACCCAGTTGCCGATGTGACTGCATTGGCCACGGTGTTGGGAATGTCATGGAATTTCAGATCCAGGAATACCTTTTTGCCTTGGGCTGTGACATCGCGCACCGCTTGCGGACCATACGCTGTAAACAACTGACTGCCGATTTTATAAATATCGACGCTGTCACCTAAGGATTGCACTAGTTTCTTAGACTCCTCCAGTGTGTCAACATCCAGAGCAACGATAAGGGGATTTGTTTTCATAATCACAATTCTGTAAGGGCCGGCAAATGCCGCCCTGCGCATTAACGCGATTCTCTCACTAACGATCCAATAATCTCTTTAACATCTTTCATTTTATTTTCCATCATGTAGGTCTTTATTCCCTCGAGAACTTCCAATGGCGCGCGCGGATTAACAAAGTTCGCCGTCCCCACC
>JAEUSC010000299.1 GCA_016789035.1 Candidatus Omnitrophota bacterium | reverse complement strand
TTTTTTATTCGTTGACTTTTTTAAAAAAATCTTTATAGTATAAAGCTAATTAATTACAATATGTTATGGATCTTTTTTCAAACGTCATAGTTTATAACTAATTTATTACTAAAGACATAAGACAATATTTGTATTTTTGGGAGGTTAGATTCATATGGCAGATTGGATTGGAATTGGTCGTAGAGCCAGGCGTTGTTATGGCTTTGATGAGGTGGCATTGGTTCCTGGAAATGTGACGATTAATCCCAACGAAGTTGATACGACTTTTCACCTAGGTAAACTTAAGTTTTCAGTCCCCATTTTGGCTGCCGCGATGGACGGGGTCGTCGATGTGAAGTTTGCCGTTGCTATGGGAAAGTTGGGTGGAATTGCAGTTTTGAATCTTGATGGTGTCCAGACTAGATACGATAACCCTTCCGAAGTTTTAGATAAGATCGCGCAGGCATCACCCGACGAGGCAACAAAATTAGTTCAAAGTATTTATCTTACCCCAATCAAAGAAAAATTGATCGAAAAGCGGGTTCACGAAATCAAGCAACACAAGGTTCCCGCTATTGTGAGTTGTATTCCCCAAAATGCAGATCGTTTTCATAAAATCGCTCAAAAGGCCGGCTGTGACGTTTTTATCGTGCAATCGACCGTTGCGACTGTTCGGCACATTGCCACTGAATATAAAATTTTAGATCTAGAAAAATTTTGTAAAGGATCGAAAATTCCGATCGTGGTAGGTAACTGTGTCACTTATGACATGGCTCTTGAGCTGATGGAAAGTGGAGCAGACGGTCTGTTAGTTGGTATTGGCCCCGGGGCAGCATGTACGACCCGTGGAGTACTAGGCATTGGTGTTCCACAAATAACAACCACAGTAGATACTGCAGCAGCTAGAGATTATTTCTACAAGAGACGGGGAAAATATGTGTCAATTATAACCGATGGCGGGATGCGAATTGGTGGAGAAATTTGCAAGGCCTTTGCAGCCGGTGCTGATGCTGTGATGGTCGGTTCCGCTTTTGCCAAAGCCCAGGAGGCTCCGGGGCATGGCTATCATTGGGGCATGGCAACATCTCACGCTAATTTACCGAGAGGAACCCGAATTAAAGTTGGAACGAGCGGTACTCTAAAGGAAATATTGATGGGGCCCGCCAAGGTTGATGATGGTTCCCAGAATCTTTTGGGTGCTTTGAAAACATCTATGGGTTCGCTTGGAGCCCGCAATATTAATGAAATGCAGGATGTTGAGATTATTCTGGCCGGTTCTTTCCAGACAGAAGGTAAAGTTTTTCAAGTTGGGCAACGTGTAGGTATGGGCAAATAATGCAGTAAACATGGACCTCGTTTGTAGAGGAAACTAAGGGTAAGGTGAATAATGGCTAAAGTTGCAAAACAGAAAAATACTCCAAAGAACGCACCAGTACGCCGAAGCAATGCCAACCGTTTTATGAGGACAAAGCCTCGCAAGCCCAAAGAGCTTAAGTTAAAGATGCCTAAAAAATCGGCTCTTTTGACGAT
>JAEUSC010000293.1 GCA_016789035.1 Candidatus Omnitrophota bacterium | reverse complement strand
ATGCCGCGTTGCCTTCTTTAAGAATTACAAAGGCGACAATGGCCTGACCTTTCACGTCGTCCTTAACGCCAATCACGGCCGATTCTGCAACCGCTTTATGATCAACCAGAGCGCTTTCCACTTCGGCCGTGCCGATGTTATGACCTGCAATCAACATCACATCATCGATGCGACCCATCAACCACAAGTATCCAGCCTTATCTCGAACGACACCGTCTCCGGGAAAATAAAATTTACCCTCCCACTTATTCCAGTACGTATCCTTGTACCGTTGCGGATTTCCCCAGATGCCGCGCAACATCGATGGCCATGGTGACCGAACACCTAATATGCCGCCTCCTTTGGCAATACTATCCCCTGATTCCGTTAACACATCCACTTCAAACCCCGGCAAAGCCTTGGTTGCGGAGCCTGGCTTTAACGGTGTGATTCCCGGTAAAGGACAAATCATGATGGCTCCGGTCTCGGTTTGCCACCAGGTGTCCACAATTGGACATCGGCTCGAACCGATATTTTCGTGATACCAGATCCATGCCTCTGGGTTAATCGGCTCTCCGACACTTCCCAAAAGTCGCAGACTGGATAAATCGCATCCTTTTGGCCAGTCCGTGCCCCATTTCATAAATGCACGGATTGCGGTCGGCGCCGTATATAAAATGGTGGCTTTATATTTTTCGATGATCTTCCAGAAACGGTTTCGTTCAGGAAAATCGGGCGCTCCTTCATACATGATCTGGGTGGCGGCGTTGGACATGGGTCCGTACACAAAATAACTGTGGCCGGTCACCCATCCGACATCAGCCGTGCACCAAAAAATATCAGACGGTTTCAAATCAAAAACCATCTGTGTCGTTGCAAAAACACCAGTCAAGTAACCACCGGTCGTGTGCATAATGCCCTTGGGTTTTCCTGTGGAACCGGAGGTATACAGGATATAGAGGAGATCTTCCGAGTCCATGGACTCCGGCGGACAAACGGCGGAAACGCAGCGGACAGCATCCTGATACCAAATGTCACGTCCAGACTTCATAACGACGGGATTCTTTGTTCGCTGGGCCACAATCACCCGTTCAATCGTGGGACTCGACTCCAACGCCTTATCCGCGACAGCCTTTAAATCAACAATACTGCCCCGGCGAAAACCGCCGTCAGCCGTGATCAAAATTTTGCACTGCGAATCATTGATGCGTTCACTTAACGCTTCAGAAGAAAACCCTCCAAAAACAACGGAATGAACTGCACCAATGCGAGCACAAGCCAGCATCGCATAGGCCGCTTCCGGAATCATCGGCATATAGATCGCGACACGATCTCCCTTTTTGACTTTCAATTCTAAAAGGGCATTGGCTAATTTATTAACTTCGTCATAGGCCTCCTGGTAAGTGACTTTACGGGAGTCTCCGTTTTCTCCTTCCCAGTAAATGGCAATTTTGGAACCCAAGCCGTTATTGATGTGACGAACTAAACAATTGTAAGACGCATTGAGTTTTCCACCGATAAACCATTTGGAATAGGGAGAATCCCACTGCAAAATCTTGTTCCACGGCGAAAACCAATCAAGTTTCCTGGCCCAATGCGCCCAATATTCGAGCCGGTCATTTTGAGCCAATTCAAACAATTGATTATCTTTGACATTCGCGCCATTTTTAAAACTTTCAGGCACCGGAAAGACACGGTCCTCAAACATCAAATTATCAAGCGCCTGTTTGTTTAAATCATCATGCAAATCAGCCATTCAAATAAACCTCCAATTAAGTTAATGACAATCCCCAAATAAAAATGCATGCGTTATGATGCGCATGCATTTTTATTTACTCTCTTTTAATAACGCCATGATTTCACGAAATTTTGAATGACGGGTCGATTCAATTAATTCCGTAATGATCATTTCTGTTGTTGTTAACACAGCCCCTTCCTTTTCGCACCGTTCGATTCCCATTTTCGCATTATGAACAGCCCTGGAGGACACAGCGTCTGTTACCAGATGAACGTGATAGTTTCTCCTTAAAAGATCGCGAACCGTCTGATAAACACAAACGTGGGATTCTATGCCCACGATAATAATTTCATTTCGGCACAAACTCGTAATCGTATTGACAAACTGCTCCTCACCCCAGCAGCTGAAAGTTTGCTTAACGATCGGGGGTTGGTCTTTAAGAAGCTCGCGCACTTCGGGGATGGTGGAACCGATCTTCCCCGGCGCCTGCTCTGTCAGAACAGTCGGAATTTCAAGAAGCTGCGCCGCCTTAATCACAGCTTTCAAGGCGGGCAAATAATCAGGCGAATGCATCAATTGCGCAAGCTTCCCTTGAACATCAATCACAACTAACACACTGTTGCGAATACTAATCATGCATACCTTTATCTGACGAGGCCGCATTATTAGCTGCTGTTACAGTACTCTCATCTTCCAGGGAGATGACCCCGCAGCCAATACGCCCACCGGCATTGCCTGTCGGCTGAGAAAAATCATCCGGTTTCTCATGCAGAATCACAGCCAAACCTGCTACGCTCGGATCTTGGCCGGTCAGATGAACGCCGGGCAGAACCACGCTAAGCTTTCCTTTACCGTCAGATCCCACCTCAATGTTTCCCATGTCTCCCACATGAGCATGCTGCAAACCGTCTTTAGGAGTAAACCCATGCTGCATGGTGTGGGGATTAAAATGCCCGCCGGCCGCTTTCCCCATATCTGAGCAATCCCCTTTTTCATGAATGTGAAATCCATGTTTCCCCGCCGGAGCATTTTCAACCTCGGCCTGAACTTGTAGTCCCCCCGGCTTTTCTTCAAATTTAATCAAGCCGGACAATGAAGACGAGCCGTCCGTGGCCTTGATAGATGCCGTGGCATTAGCGGCCCAAACATTGGCACATAATAAAGTCGAGGCCATAAAAGCACTCAGCATAATCAATTTTTGTGTATTTGTTTTCATATGCCCTCCTTTAAAGATACTCGGATTTTGCTTTCTGTAAGACTGTGTCAAGCTTTTGCAAAGCCGGATGACCGCTGAGATCATTGAAATCAGAGGCCCCTACAACTTTCATCAACGTTTGACGAAGCACGCTGCGCGGAATGGATTGCGAGGGATAGTCGGCAATCAATTTCTCAAGTGCTTCAATCACAACCGCTTTATCGATCATGAGTTTGGAAGAATCAGCGGCATGGTTAAAAGGTTGCTGGGATAAATCAGACATAATGAAAATGCTACAACTATTATTGGGACATTCAATTAATACGAATTGATTATACTGAGGAGCCTGCCGATAACAAAGAACATTTTCTTAAAATCACTCGTTTATTTGGACACGCGTGCGTTTAGATCCCCACTGCCCCGGATTAGCGTCAAATCGTCCAGGAATGACCGCTTGACAGAATGAACAATGCCCATCTTGCGTTACATGATATTCACCAAGAACAAACCAATCGCGCTCAATGATTCTCTTTCCGCAGGACGGGCAATACGTGCTTGATCCCGTAGAGTCATGAACATTTCCGGTATAGACAAAACGTAGGCCGTGAGACATCGCAATTGCGCGCGCGTTTGTTAGTGTTTCAGCAGGAGTTGCGGGACGGTCCACAATTTTATAATCCGGATGAAAGGCCGTAAAATGAACGGGCACATCCGTACCTAATTTTTTAAG
>JAEUSC010000265.1 GCA_016789035.1 Candidatus Omnitrophota bacterium | reverse complement strand
CGCCTTGATTAGCCGCGGGCAAGGCAGCAATCGTTGCTTTTTCGACGAATGCAATGGCCGAAACATCCTAAGCTTTTTGATTCTTTGAGTGGTCAGTGGGTCTGGGTCGGTTAAATGATCAGAGACAACTGCCACGAATTTTGGACCACTGACTATGAAACGCGATCACGCCAAACTTATCTGCGATGTCGGTGAACTTTCAGATATCTTCCATGATACTTCCAGCATGGAAGCCTTCCTTCAAAAAATTGTAGAACTCATTGCCGAACACATGTCCGCGGATGTCTGCTCGATTTATTTGTATTATGAAGAGCGCGACGAGCTCGTCCTGAAAGCCACCAAAGGTTTGAAGCCTTCTTCCGTCAATAATGTCAAAATGAAGTTGGGGGAAGGATTAACCGGGAAGGCGCTTAAAGAGTTGCGTCCCATTTGCGAGGCCCAGGCCCGGAATAATCCTAACTTTCGTTTTTTTCCCGGGATTGGGGAAGAGCGTTATGAGTCTTTCCTCGCTGTTCCCATGCTGCGCGGCAATATCCGCATCGGCGCGATTGTTGTTCAGAGCGAAAAGCGCAATTACTTTACTAATGATGATATCTACGTTTTCCGGGCTATCACTTCACAATTGGTTAATACCGTTGAGACTGCAAAACTATTGATGTCCTTTGATGAAGGCAAGAAGGCGGTCGTCACGCCAATGCCCGCGTTTGACATCAAACTTGTTAAGGGCAGGGTGGGAAGTGAAGGGGTGAGTTTCTCTCCCGCCATTGTATTGACGGAAAATCTTACTGAATTGACGCGCTATCTGTCGCTGGCCTACAAAGGGCTGACATTGGCAGATTTTCATCGGGCCGTTGAGATGGCAGAAGAGCAGCTCGCGCAGCTTCAAAATCAAGTCGAGGCCATGATGTATGACGTTGCTTCATTGATTTTTACCTCCCAGATCTTGATGCTGAAAGACAAATCCTTTATTAATGGAATCATCTCCCTGATTGAACAAGGGGAAACGCCTGTTCACGCCATTGTCCAAGTGGTGGAAGGTTATGTCAAAAAGTTTGGATTGATCAATGATGCTTACTTGCGGGAAAAAATCCATGATGTTAAAGATGTTGGTCGCAGGATTCTGGAGAACCTTGCAGGGGAAAGTGATACGCATCATGAATATGCCGAGAAATTGGTCATCGCCCATGAGCTTTTGCCGTCGGACGCGTTGGAATTGTATTCTCAGCGGGTTAAAGGGATCATCGTTTTAAGCGGTGGGGTGACTTCACATCTTTCGATTCTGGCGCGGTCGCTGGGGATTCCCTTGGTCATTGCCGATGAACCACAATTGATGCTTCTGGCGGCCGGGACCCCGGTGCTGTTGGATGCGGTCATGGGAAACATCCATGTCAATCCGCACAAAGCTTTGGTTGAAAATGTTTTTGCAAGGGAAGACCTGAACAAAAATATCGAGTCGCTCAAAGCTTTGGTTAAAAGTGAACCCAAGACACAGGACAACGTAGCCGTCAACCTCTATGCCAATATCAACCTGTTGGGTGATGTGAAGGCCGCCTGCGAGTTTAATGCCCGGGGTGTAGGACTGTACCGCACCGAGTTTCCGTTTATCATGCGCAGCAATTTCCCGTCAGAAGAAGAGCAATATCAAATTTACCGCCGGCTTTTGGAAGGGATGGGGGGAAAAGAGGTTACCTTTCGGACGCTGGATATCGGCGGCGATAAGGTGCTGTCTTACTACAATAACGGTAAGGAAGAAAATCCTTTTCTGGGGCTGCGATCCATCCGTTTTTCTTTGCGGCATCAGGATATCTTTGAACAGCAGATTCGGGCCATTCTCCGGGCCGGGGCAGGGCATAATATAAGCATTATGTTTCCTATGATTTCTTCGGTGGATGAGGTCCGTCAGGCCAAGCAAATTCTGGCCGAGTGTTCGCGAAAGTTGCGAAAGGAAAAAAAAGATTGTCATCCTGAGCCCAGAGTAGGCATTATGATTGAACTGCCTTCGGTCTTGGAAATCATTGAGGAGCTTTCGCAGGAAGTAGAATTTTTCAGCGTCGGAACGAACGATTTTATTCAGTATCTTCTGGCGGTTGACCGCACGAACGAAAAGGTCGCAGATATGTATGTGCCGCACCATCCGGCCGTCCTTCGGGCGCTCAATAAAATTGTCAAAGCTGCCGACCGTTTTAAGAAAACGGTGTCGATTTGCGGGGATATGGCCCATCACAGACGATATTTAGAATTCTTTATCGGCATCGGTATCCGCAATTTTAGCGTTGACCCGCGTTACCTGCCGAGGATGCACCAGCAGATTGAAGAGATCAGCCACAAGAACTGCCAGTCTTTCGCTGAGAATCTCTTAAGCAAGGTTACGATTGGAGAGACCTCTGCATTGATTCAGGGCAGTCGCAAATAAAGCCGTTGAGCCTGAGGTCAATAAGGACCTTTCTTCTGACGGAGTCAATTTTGAGAATCAGTCGCAATCATTTTTGTTATGGATCAAGTTAGGGATTTGCAAGAAACGTTTCCTTCCTCTCGTCCTTCCTGGCGTTATTGGCGCAATATGGTTATTAAGGCCATTGGCTTTGTGCTTCTTCTTCTTTTCTTGTATGTCCATTTTGCAGATCCCATTCGTCTTGTGACCGCTGATCTAGGGCGGCATCTAAAAAACGGTGAGCTTATCCTGGCCGGCCAATCCAAGATTCTGACATCTAATTTCTATTCGTATACCGATCCAGATCATCCGTTTACAAACCATCATTGGGGCACAGGTGTGCTGTTTTATTTGGTTTATAAGATGTCCGGATTTTCGGGGCTTTCTTTTTTTTATATTGGAATCTTGCTGATTGGATTTTGTATTTATTTTTATTTAGCCTGCCGGTTATCTAGTTTTTCATGGGCTTTCTTTTTTGCTGTTTTAGCTCTACCCATTTTTACTGACCGTCTGGAAATTCGCCCTGAAGGAATAACCACATTATTGACAGGACTGTACTTATACGTCTTATTTATGTTTCGGCACGGAAAGTTGTCATTTAAAAAACTTCTGTGGATTGTTCCTTTTTTGCAAATCGTCTGGGTCAATACACACATTTTGTTCTTTATAGGCGGTGTGTTGGTGTTTATTTTTGTGCTGGACGCCTGGTTAGGGAAACAGGACAAGACGTTGACCCGCCAAATGTGGATTCTGATGACGTTGATGTCAGCGGCGTGTCTGGTTAATCCGGCCGGGTTAAAAGGGGCCTTGGTGCCATTGACCATTTTTCAAGAATACGGCTATCGGCTTGCGGAAAACCAGACGGTATTTTTTATGCAAAAACGGTTCGGGCATGATCTTAAGTATCTCTATTTTGAGTTTTTGGTGGTGCTATCCCTAGCAGCATTGGTGAGACATTGCATAGTAAGGAGATGGCGCAATTGCCTGGCCGAAATATTGGTTGTCCTGTTTTTTCTGGCTCTGGGTCTTAAGACGGTGCGCAGCATGGCATCATATGCGTTTGTTTTTGTTCCTATGATGTCTTTTTTTGTTTGGTCCATTTTGGACCGATACGAAAAAGTCAGAAAAATCTTAGGTATCCTGTTTGGTTTGATTGGAACCGTCTTTGTTGTCATGGGCACTTTTTTACCCAACAATGTGTATTCTCCGTTGAGTCGGTTGGAGACGTTTGTCCGGCTTAATAATGGTCAGCCCCCGGACGTGAATTTTGGTTATATGTTGACGCATCCACAAATTATGACCGGCCTTGTCCCGGGAATTAGCGGGGCCGCGGACTTTGTTACTAACAATAACCTTCAAGGACCGATCTTCAATAATTACGATATCGGTG
>JAEUSC010000259.1 GCA_016789035.1 Candidatus Omnitrophota bacterium | reverse complement strand
AGGACAACAGTATCTGGCTCCGTATGTCGCATGCGCTTTGGCTGAATTCTTTTTACATCAGGGCAAACATGTGTTTATTGGGTTTGATGACTTCACCAAGCATGCTTGGACCTATCGCGAGATTTCACTATTGCTCGGCCGTCCGCCGGGAAGAGACTCTTATCCGGGAGATATTTTTTATTTGCATTCCAAGATGATTGAACGCGCCTGTTTCCTTGATAAGGAGCGAGGGGGTGGTTCCATCACGTTTTTCCCGATCGTAGAAATTTTGGAAGGAGACTTGACCGCATTCGTTCCATCCAATCTTATTTCCATGACCGACGGACAGATTTTCTTAAACAGTACGCTCTTTGCGGAAGGGCAGAAGCCGGCGCTTGACCTCGGTTTGTCCGTCTCCCGCGTCGGATCCAAGGTTCAATGGCCCGCCATTAAAAACCTAAGTGCCCCGCTTCGTCTGGAGTATTTGCAATACCGGGAACTCCTTCGGTTATCAAAATTAAAAACCGGCGGGCAGTCCGATGAAATGATCGAGAAGTTGAAACGGGGAGCGATCCTGACTGAAGTTCTACGACAGGACAAGAATAATCCTGTACCGTGCGAAGCTCAAGTCATGATTTTTTATGCCTTTAATAAGAAACTTATGAATGAGTTAACCATGCCTCAGGTTCAATTGTTCCAGCAGGAGATTTTGACATTTGCTATTAAGGCCAACCCAGAATTTATTAAGAAATTAAAGGAAAAGAAAAAACTGGACGAGGAACTTGAGAAAAGTGTTGTGGAGGTTGTAAAGCTTTATCTTGAGGACCTCAAAAATCGGTCTGCGGTTAAGAGTGTTGCGCCTGAAGAAAATGATTACGAGAAAGTATTAAGTGCCAACAAGTAAAGGCATGCTATTCGTATGAAGAATACGAGCAATTTTTTTCGTTGTATTATTCTAAGTCCGAAAAATCTTGTTTTTGAGAGCGAGGTCACCAGCGTCTTTATTTCCAGTGATAAGGGTGAATTTGAGCTTTTGTCTTATCATTATCCGCTGGTCGGCATTGCGATTACGGGAGAGATTGTGATCGATCAGGTGTATCGCATTCCTATCCGTTTTGGGATTGTTCGGTTTTATGCGAATGAATGCACGCTGTTGGTTGAGGAAACACCGGAAACAATGATGGTCGCCAAGGAAATCGCCCAAGAGATAAAGGCTTAAAAAAGGGAAATCCATGTTAGCTGAAACATTTCTAATTTTAATGGTCATGTTCATTGCTGTCTTGGGCCCATCGATCGTTATCGCTGTCTTGGGATTTGCGGTCATCAAGGCCTTGAGCCGTAATCCTTCGGCGTCGTCCAAGATATTCTTAGGGATGGGCTTTATGTTGGTTTGTGTGGAATCAATTTCCGTCCTGGCGATTTTAGTTATCTTTCAATTGTTTTCGAGATAGAGACTATGCATAAATTTTCTTACTGGCATGAAGGTTTGATTTTTTCGCTTATCTTTTTTATTGTCATGGCTATTCCGTGCGGACTCATTGCCTTTTTTGGAAGCCGTCTGATTTATAACTTGGGGCAGCGGCCCAGCAATGATTCCAAGGTGCATATGGAGATGCTGCTTCCCGTGGGAGTGACGATGGTGCTGAGCTTTGGTCTTCTCATTGCGTTTTATAAGTTTTTTTCAGATTAAAAAGGAGTTATCGTATGGATTCAATGATGATCATTAAATTTGTAATATTCTCCCTGCTGTTGTCGGCGGGTGTCATTATGCTTATGAAGCATCTTATCTTTTCTGAAACAGAGGGTGCAAAACAACGTCTAGATAAAGATGCTGAGGCAGCCAGGGCGCGCCAGGCAGAATTAAGCCAGAAAATTAAAGAGGCTGACGAAGAGCTCTCCAGAAGACGCCAGGAACTTGATTCAATTGAAAAGAAGCTAAAATCTGATCTGGAGGCCGCTGTAAATAAAGAAAAGGAAGCGATCCTGGGCAAGGCACGTCAAGAAGGTGAAGAGATCATTGCTAAGGCACAAAATTCGAGAGACCAGATCAAACGCGAGATTGAAAAGTCAATGGAACTCCGGCTTATCGATTATTCCTCTAAGAT
>JAEUSC010000254.1 GCA_016789035.1 Candidatus Omnitrophota bacterium | reverse complement strand
GGCGGCCCAATCCGAAAAATTATTATCCTTGGTCACTCGATTTAAAGTCAAAGAAGGTACGCAGCCGCGGGCCCACGAAGCGGCACCGGCAGCGGCTTCAAGCGTAAAGGAAAAAGTTGCGGAAAAATCAGAAAAGCCTGTCATTAAAAAGAAAGTAAAGATTAATAAAACACAAAAAGAAGGTGATGATCGGTCCGAAGAGGTTTTAAGGATAGGTTAGGATCGGTACGGTTGTTTAAAAAACACGAAAGGAAGGTTATGTTTAGAAAATCAAACCGTATACTTAAACACTCATTAATGTTAATGGTCTTAAATGTTGTGGCCATGACCTTTGCCAACGACAGCTTTGCTTATAAGTGGGCGGGAACCAACGAACGATTTGAAGTTGCTCCCGGATTATCGATCGGTGGAAGTTTCCGTACCCGCTATGAGTTTATGTCTGATTTTAAATTTAACAAGAATACGGCCGGGAATGATGATTCCCGAACGTTAAATCAGTTCCGCTTGAACGCGCAATGGAATCCGTTTGGCTGGATGACTTTTTTTGTTGAAGGCCAGGATGCTCGCGTTTTTGGTGAGAATGCCGTAACCAATAAAAACACCGATCCCTCGGTCGGTTTTATTCATGATCCATGGGACTTGCATCAGGCCTATGTTGACTTTAAGAATGCCACTCCTGCTGATCTGTTTTATTTAAGAAATATCCGGGTAGGACGGCAAAAAATCAATTTAGGTGATGAACGTCTGGTTGGCGCTTTGGAGTGGGCCAATACGGCCCGCGTATGGGACGGGGTTGTTGTGTCTTTCGGTGAACCCAAAAAGCGCACGTTAGATGTGATTGCGGCTATGGAAGTTGATGTTAATCCCAATAATCCCAACAGCTGGAATGACCTCGAACTGTCGACATCGAGATATCAGGACAGCAATCTGTATGGTCTTTACTATACGGATTGGCTGCTCATTGAGAATACACAATTGGAATTGTATTGGTTGACCCGTTCCAATGGAGATACGGCAGCCTCCGGTGCGGCAACATCTCATGGAGATGAGGTTCATAGCATTGGAACACGGTTTGAGCACAAACATGGGGCCATGGATTTTAACGGCGAATTCGTCGGCCAGTTCGGAGAGTACAGCGGTTTGGATCACAAAGCCTTTGCCGGGCATATTGAGGCGGGTTATATGGTTGAAGAATTAAACAAGACCCGATTTGCTCTGGCCTATAATTACGCTTCTGGTGATGATGACTCCACCGACGGAAAACATACCACGTTTGATAATTTGTTTCCGACAAACCACAAGTTTTATGGGGACATGGATTTCTTTGCCTGGATGAACATGCACAATATCGAGGCATCAGCCAAGACAAAGCTGTTTAATAAAGCAGACGTTCGTTTAGCTTATCAGCTCTTTTGGCTCGCGCAGGAACATGACTCTTGGTACGCAGCTTCTCGTGCTGCTGCACGCACCGCTTCAGCGTCAGCCAATGTGTCCTCCTTTGTTGGCAGCGAATTGGATTTGACGGTTAAGTTCTGGATTGTTCCCAAGAGATTGGACATGTTATTGGGTTACGGCCATTTCTTTGCCGGTAGTTATATCGATGACACAAATAGCGGCGGT
>JAEUSC010000249.1 GCA_016789035.1 Candidatus Omnitrophota bacterium | reverse complement strand
AGAGGTTTCGTTATTCAAATAGTATCCGCTGTTTATGGATCACAATCTTGTGAAGACATTGATGCCTAAAGACGTATATATTGATTTTCTTTGTTGGAGTTCAGCTTTCAAGACCGTAGTGCATTTGCGAAAGGATGGACTCGGGAAGGTTTACTATGTAAATGTCTCCCGGTTCTTTGTTCCTTTCGTAAAATTTTTAGAGAAGACGCTTAAGAGCCCTGTGGTCCAGATTGAAGATATTGTTCTTGGTGAAGAAAAACTTGAAGGGGTTTCATTGTACGAAACTGTTCATGATCGCATTGAAACATTGTTGAGTGAATGGATCGCCGAAGAAGAGATGGCCAAATTTATTATGGATTTTTGTACAGCCAATCAGTTAAATCCTGATAAATTTGAAGTGCATCTCAAAGAAGCTGCCTTTGAGCTTGTGTACCGGCCGGTTGAGATGAGCGTCATATCTGATTATCTGTCGGGGAAAAATCCGGTTTCTTTTGTTTTGCGTCGTAGTCCTCTTTCTGTTCTGATGTCTGAAGGGTTTGATACTGTTTATTTTTATCGGACATTTTTCTCTCACACGGTTGCCGTCGAAAATCGTAATGATTATTTTTATGACACGTTTGTAAATAAAGGTTATTTTGCCGGGCGGTTTAAGACAATAGGAAGATTTTGGTACCGGTGGCTGAAGGATCTGGCAGGAAGTTTATTTTCGGGGGACCATTCCCAAAAGGCGGATTATTCGGTAGTGAGAATTGGCGTTGAATTGACCCAAAATCGGGTCCGTCATGATGAAATTAATGACATCAGTTGGTTGCAAAGTTCAGGGATCGAGATGGAAAATGTCTGCGGTCTTCAAATGGAAAATTTTGACGAGCAATCGGTCGTCACTTTAAACGAGTTGAAAATTCCCCGGTACGTCATTGCGGGCGGCGCTTGCGATGCCCAATCTCTCAAAAACGCGAAGACCATTGGCATTCAGCGAAGGTATCTGCTCAGTACGGTAGGCATGGTCGTGGGTCTTTTAAAATGCCTCCTCATGTGGAACGAAGATTCTTGGCTTCGCCTACAGTCTGTCAGATACGTCTATAGGTCCATGTTTTGGTACTCAATATATGAGCAACTCGGTATCAAAGTGCTTTGGACTATGTATGACATGGATGAAGATAAGTTGGCTAAGGGGCAGGCGATTGAATTGCTGGGCGGGCTTTATACCGGCGGACACTGGAGTAATTTGCTGATCCATCATGTGCACAACCAAAAATGTTTCGATGTTCTTTTTACATGGGGTGAGCACTTTGTTCGTAATAATTTTAACCGGTACCCGTTTATGGCTATCTTCTTTACGGGATATCCTTGTGACTATTATTTTAAGATGCATAAACACAGCGCCGGACTGATCCGTAAGCGTCATGAAGGAAAGTTTATTATTTCCTATCACGACAACGTTATGCGCAATGATCTGCCTTACAGCAAAAGCATGCAGCTGGATATCCATAGAGTATTAATCTCTCTTTTGCGGAAGTTTGAGAATGTCGTGGTTTTCTTGAAGCCGAAACGCAAGTTTGTTCTGGATGAAATTATTAAGGATCTTCCGGAGTTACAAGAGATGATCGATAGAG
>JAEUSC010000241.1 GCA_016789035.1 Candidatus Omnitrophota bacterium | reverse complement strand
TTGCTATCGGGAAAATTCTGTTCTTGGGCAAAAAGAACGCCCGACGAATAAGGAAAAAATGTAACCAGTAACAAAACATTAAAAAAACGTTTTCTGATCACTTGGTTCGATCCTTGCCGTTATTAACAGCACTGACAGGGTGCGTCAACTGACTGATTTGACTTAATTTTTCTCTCAATTTCGCGATAGCCTCTTTGAGGCGGCCGATTTCGCGCTGCCCCTCATCTCGGTCTTGTTCATGAATTTGCTTTTCCATAAGTAGCTGACTATTCTGTTGTCTCATGGTTTTTAAAAGGTCTTCTGAAGTCCGTAGTTTGATTTTCAAATCAGCGATTTCCTTCTCTTTGTCCGCCAAGGCAGCCATAAACTGACTGTTTTGAATGTCTTTATTATCTAAGCCAATTTCACCTTTCTTCGACGGGGCTTGAATGTCTTTGGAAACAACACTAAATGAATTTCCGACAATAATGGCCGAAAACTTTACTGGATCTGTCCTATATTCACCGGAATCAATAAAGCCCAGCTTCGACAGCCCCGGATTGGTTTCGACCACTTGAAGGTAAACAGTGGCATTAGTGCTCGTTTGAATTTGAAGGATATTGCCAACCGTCAGAGCGCCGCTTCCCTGATCGGCAAAGGCTGTCTTATATTGCTGACTGACATTTATAATTTCCCCATTGAGTTGTGAGTAAGCCTTCGGAATAAATGGACTCAATGAAAAAAAGAGTAAAAAGAAAACTGTTTTCGTCTTAGATGTACGCACAATTCATTCCCAATATAAAATAAAACCATTCATAAATTTCATTTTCGTCCAAAGCGATCATCGCCGAACAGACATCCAGCAAACCAGCACGCGCTGCAACTGTTTTCAAATTATTCGGAAATACTATATTTTATCGACGAGAAAAGAAACATTAATCCGCATTTCGGACTCATATATTCCATTATTTGAATTTTATTATATATGTCTAAATATTCTAAGCTATGGTTTTATGAAATAATTTGAACGAATAGTTCGAAGAGTAGTCGTCATAATTTGACCGAATTAACCTGATAAAAAATGGACCATTGAGATTGTGGGAACACTCTGGCAATGAGACTTTTATGCGGACAAGGGGAAATTGTGGCGAGGAGAGACAATAACTTTGAAATCGCGCGACACTATTTTTCGCAGAGAACGATTTCCTGTGGGACCACGGCAGTCCGTGCGTCTGCACTGTGGCAACACAAATGGCACAGACTGATTAATTGAGTTTAAAAACTCTTGAAGTTATGCATCCGGGTCAATAAAGGTGCGCCCCGTAATGACGTGCTTGCTCAAACGGAAAGAAAATTCCGTGAACTTAATTTGATTTGGCCAGAGAAAACTTTCTAATCGCATCAAGAAGTGTTTCCGTATCATCGCCTTTATTAAAGTGCGCCACCGCGCCGGCATCAACCATCGTCTGGACAATGCCGTCTTCCGCCTGAACGGAAAGACCAATTACCTTCGCATGCGGATTTCGGCTGCACAAAATGCGGGTGGCCTCGATGCCGTTTAATACCGGCATATTGATGTCCATAAGGATAATATCCGGATTACATGTCTCGGCCTTGAATACCGCTTCCTTTCCGTTGGCAGCCTCTAGAACTTCTTTGACAAAAGACTGGGCCATTAAAAGATTGGCCAAGGACTGTCTCACAATAGGATGATCATCAGCCACCAAAATAAGGATCCCTTCCTCTTGGGAAGGATCTTTCATCGCACGCTTGGCCTGGCCGGAGACACCTGTCGTTTCGCTTATTGAACTTCCTATGGCTTTGTCGGGAATATTTAATATAAAAACGGAACCCTGACGAGGAGCAGAAAAGATCTGCAACTCCCCCGCCAATGCCTTGACCCTTTCGCGGATACTAAACAAGCCAAAGCCGCTCTGAGTGGCCGCAACCTCGTCAACGTTAAACCCCGTCCCGTAATCTTCCACCGTGACCTGAATATCGTCGTTCTCTTTTCGGACGACACGGACAAAGCATTCGGAAACCTTGGCATATTTAACGATGTTAAAGAGCAGCTCCTGGACGCATTGATAAATCATAACTTTAATGGAGTCCGAACCCGGTTCCGTCTGTCCTTCAATGGACAGGTGGACCTCCAGCTTATGTTGCTCGCGCATTTTCTGAAGCAAATACCGCAATCCCGCCCCTAATCCTCCCTCATACAAAACTGGCGGACGCAATTCAGCCGTCAGTTGTCGGGACGCTTGCGAGGCCTGATCAATATAGGACTCGGCCTCTTGAAGTCCTTTCTTATCGACATCGCTAGTCGATCGCCCTAGCAAGCCCAAACGCATTTTAGCGGCCACCAAATATTGTTGCAGATGGTCATGAAGCACTTCCGCCAAACGCCGGCGTTCTTTTTGTTCTACTTGCGTGAGTTCCACAGCCAGCTGCCGCAAACGCTTGGCCTGGTCTTCGAGTTGTTGGGTCCGTTCGGTGACACGGTCTTCCAAGTCCACGGTCAGTTGTTCCAGACTGCGGATTGTCTTCGATCGTTCCAACGATTCCCAACACCGTGCAACGACCATCCCGACCAATTTGATTTCTTCCTGAGTCCAATGTCTCGGTGTGGTTTGATGAACAGCCATGGCGGCGGTAAACTTTCCCGCCTTGTGTAAGGGAACACAAATAACT
>JAEUSC010000218.1 GCA_016789035.1 Candidatus Omnitrophota bacterium | reverse complement strand
TAAGGTGTTACTCGCATATTTCATAGTGTTTCCATCGGCGTTGGTGGTAAATCCCTTTTTCATTTCGCCGAGAGTGACAGCTGGGTTTTCTCCATAAAAAACAAGCGGGATTTGATACGCTATAGCCGCTTTTGGACCCGTGGCATAAAGGGCCATTTCAGTCGACTTGAAAAAATTTCCATACTTGAAAAATCCCTGGCGCATGAGTTCTTTCCATATCACCGGATCAGGACTGGATGTAACACAATCGAATCCTAACGAAATCAGATTGCCAAGATTAAAAGCCCCGCGCTCAGTCAGTTCCTGCGGCGGATAGCTGCAACAAACCAACAGCGGCCTCAAACCCATCACGTCCCGCACAAAGAGCGCCTGGCGGGTGCTGTCCTTTCCGCCGCTGACTGTGACAATGCAGTCATAGCCGGCGTTGCTGTGCGCCTTGCCCCACGCGATCACTTCACTCATTTCCTCTTTTCGTTCTTCCCAGTTAATTTCCGGTGCTTTCTCGGCAAAACGGCAGGGAGGACAAATCCCTTCGTCATCAAAAACAATCCCCGGACGAGTGTCCGGCTGTACACACCGTTTACAATACCTCACAATATTCTCCTTTAGAATGAACCGAAGATGTGTATTGCCCCGACTCTGTTTTCTTTATAACTTCCTGCATCCGGGCCTGATCAATGACTTTGTAATATGTTCCCGTATCTGAAACCGTCAGTTGACGATAATTCTTATTGATTAAAAAAGCTTTCTTGATCCCCTGGGTCAGAACGCGAATGCCGTGATAAACAACTTCAGTACGAATTTTGCGATAACCCCAACCTCTTGGAACGGCCATGATTTTCTGAGCCAGCACTGGTCCCTGATCAATCGCTTCCGTCATAAAATGACACGTCGAACCTACAGGATCATCATTATAAATGGCCCATTCCACGTTGGTGCATCCGCGATAATCGGGCATGAGACCGGGATGAGAATTAATAACACCTAGACGGGGAATGTTCAAAACAGCCCCCTTCAGAATATTGGGAGTTCCGGCATTCACCAAAACATCCGGCTTTAATGATTTGAATAACGTCCGTGCAGCAGCATTGTTATGACTTTGCACAAAATAGAATGGAATACTTTCAATATTCCCATGTAATAAATCTCTGTCGAAATATTCCGGCTCCAACCGTTGACGAAGGATCGCCAGATCGTGTTCCTTAAGTGCTCCAGAGCAAACGATCGCTGATACCGGGATCTTGGCCTCTTGACAAAAGGAAACATAATAAGGCAGATCGGGATTGTTCCACATCGACAAAAGAACCACGTTACCTTTCATTGCAGCTCCTCACGGTGATCCCAGACTTTAAAAAAGGCCGTGGCAACATCATCGAGATCCTTGTGCGTTAAGAAAGGATGAACAAATTCGTGCGTAAAAAGCTCCTCAAAATGTTTTCGCTCACATACCGGCGCCGATCCCGGTTCGTAACTGGCCAATGCTTCTTTGCTGGCGCGGTCAAAAGGATAAGATGTCCCGCCATAAAGAATCCGTTTTTGATACAGCGGCTGAAAATAAAGTGGCCTCACATAACCGATGCCTATCGCCGCCCCGCCTTCGTTTTCCCTCAATTCAAATCCGGACAGTTCGGCTTTGACTGCGTGCAGAAACACTTCCCTGTTGACACCGGCGATAGAGGCATCAAACGTCATCGGATAAACATAAAATGCGTGTTTGCAACCGGGACGGACTTTAGGAATTTTGACGGCCGGGATCGCCTTAAGTCTTTTTTCAAGATAGGAAACATTTTCGAGCCGCTTTTTTAACAATCCGTTTAACTTCCTTAACTGACAGCGGGCGACGGCGGCCTGAAGCTCGGTCATTCTAAAATTGAAGCCCAACATGTTGTTCAAATCGGTCACTCCCATATCTTCCACAACTGTCTCGGCATGATTGCGAATCAACTGCAGACGCTGAGCCAGCTTATCATCATTGGTCACTATCATCCCGCCCTCACCGCAATGAATGTGCTTATGGTAGTTCAGCGAAAACACACCCATGTCCGACATGGTTCCTGCATACTTGCCGGCATACGTGGCTCCGGGCGCTTGCGCGCAATCTTCGATCACGTATAAACCGTGCTTCCTAGCAAGCGCGTTGATGCCGTCGACGTCATAAGGCTGTCCGAAAATATCAACGGCCATAATGGCTTTGGTACGTTTTGTGATTCTTTTCTCAACAGATTTCACATCCAAACAATAATAATCGTCTTCGATATCTGCAAAGACAGGAACACCGCCATATACCAAAACAGAGACCGGTGTCGCCGACATGGTGTACGGCGATGTGATGACTTCGTCTCCCGGACCAATCCCTGCCGCGCCAACAGCTGCCATCAAACCGCTGGTTGCTGAATTCACAGCAACCGCATGTTTAACTTTGAAATATCTGGCCCATTCTTTCTCAAGCGCCTGAACCTCTTTACCGCCGTAGAAATTGTCATGCCAGCAACCTAAATATTTGGACAGAACACCGGACGTAAGCACCATTTTTACCGCTCGAATCTCTTGGGTGGCAATTGTTTTATTACCAGGAAATATCTTTTTGCGAACCGGCTTTCCACCGTGAATGGCGAGTTTCATATTTTTTCTATTGCCCCGTTCTTGCGGCCTGTCCAATCCCCGCAACAGAATGAATATGTTTGATCTGTTGCTGAGGGAGCTGGCACTTTCTTTTAGACTTAAGCGGTAGGCAGCTATACACCGGTCTGCCGAAAAAAAGCCCTATGGCCAAGGCCATACTTTCAACCCCCACAATAACTTCTGCCCTGCAACATTCTTCCTCTATCGATCGAATGTCAAAGGAAGAAACCTCCACCGGAACTGCTCCCTTATACTGTTTCAGTTGTGCATCATATTTGTCAGTTGACTCATTCGGGTGCAACCGCAAAACCGCTTTCTTGTAAAGACCATCCATGCGTTCCAGACTTTTTAAGAAGTCATCCACCAATTCAAATTCGTTATAACCCCACGCATTACCGTCACCCGTTAGTAATTTCACGTCGTCAAAAACAGGTTCACAAATATATAGAATGCGGCCCGATTCCACAGGCCATGAATTCTGTCGAAGATCGTGAAAATAATAATTATCAATTTTGTAAACATATTCTTCGGGAAGCCCTTCACGGACAGCAACATCCAAAGCGGACGAATCACAGACCCATATTTCATCGGGAAAAATGACATCCTTTGCACTAGCGCCAACGGGAATAAACCGTTGACGGTAATTCACCCAATGATCCACAATGCTATAAGATTTAATCCCTGCCTTCCGAGCCATGGCAATTGCTTTTCGTTCCAACTCAGGCACCAGGCTGGTACCGGTTACAACCAAATCACAACTTCCCACCAAGCCTTCCGTCAAAGACTCCAGAATTAACGGCCCCAGCCGCTGCTCAAAGATTTTAACGGCAGGCCCGTCGAGAATGTAACGGACATTGCTTAAATTCAAACGGGCAAGCATGGAAACCAAAATCCTGGCCGCACCGGCTTCATGAGCGACAACCAGAACCTTTCGCACCCCGCACAGTTCCTTTATCCATTCAAGAGTACGTGTTCGCATATCTCCAATGTCTCGCATGCACTCCTTCCATCGGACAATAAACGCTCCTTGCCATGATACGCACGCCTGACATGTTCTACAACGTGCGCCATCGCATACGGCATGGTGGTCTTCATTGTCCGATGGTGAGCAAGCTCTTTAAACTTTCGAAAGACCGGGTCTTTTTGTGGTGTGAGAATCTCAATCTCCTGTCCAAATTTTCGATAACAGATCTGTGCTTTTTCGCACCAAAAAATCAATTCGCCCACCGGGCAATCAACGCAAGCATAGTTTCCATACACTTTAAATGACGGATACTGCAAGCAAAAATCCACACGCAAGTCCTGACCGTCCTTGCGCTTTTCCAAATGCCACACTTTATTGGGCCGGCCCAGAAGAAACAACATCATATCGATGTAATGGGAAGCATTATTAAAAAAACCCCCGTTGTAACGAATATCAATTCCAGTTAACGCACCATATTGTTTTGATTCCAACAGCGTCTTGAGCTTTTGCGTTGACTGTTCCACACGCCGGATATAATTCACGAAAAGCGAAATGTCATTTTTAGCCGCCCATGCGACAATTTGCTTCCCATCGGTTAAACTCTTTCCGAGCGGTTTCTCAAGAATGACAACCTTGGGCTGAACGCTGGCGATCATATCCCACAAAGCCGGACGTTCATTTAAGCCAACACATAAAGAGATAACATCAACCGACGGAAAATTTTTCCCTGCGTCTGTAAGCGAGCCATAGGACGGCCTTTTCGTGAACCGTTCAAACGTGCTTCGCTTTGCGGAATCAGGATCAACACCAAAAAGCAATTCAAAGCCGTCGTCAGCCAGGAATGCTTTGGTGTGCGTTTGAACATAATCATTCCCATGGACCAGGTCGTAACCCAAGCCGATATTTCCAAGCCCAACAACCGCAGCTGTAAGTTTTTTCTTACCCATTTATCTTCTGGCCACATTCTGATTTATCTTCAAAACATGAGGATTCATTCTCAAATAATCCAAAATATCCTTACAGGAAAAAAACAAATTGGGACTAAAGTGCTCGACAATATTTTTGAGCAGTTCGTAATCACTCATTTCGTCTAATGTTAGCCCCAGCTCAGGCCAGTGCAATTGCGAAGGAGCATAAAGATTTGTACGTTTCATGTGGGGATGATTACGAATGTACCAACTGACATGTTCGCGATCTTCCCGTGTCTTTCCCTCGCGGTCGGCCCGCGCCAAAAGTTCTGCGGAAAAAACCTGAGCATCCATACCAATCGGAAACGTGACAGGATTGACATTACTCGCATAATCGCATGGGGTATTCAAGTAGAGGTCGATCACCTGGCCCACAATCACCGGATCGACCAGCGGACAATCGCCCGTGATTTCCACAATCAAATCAGCTTCATATTGACCGGCCGCACCCAATACGCGGGCAAGAACATCCTCTTCCGAACCGCGAAAACATCCAACGCCCATTTTTTCCGCCAACGCAACAACAGGATCATCAGACGTATTGATGGTTGTAGCAACTACAATCTCATGCACCTGCCCGACCTTTTTAAGTCTGCGAATGAGAATTTCCAGCATCGGCATACCACAGGCCGGCATCAGCACCTTGCCGGGCAAGCGGCTGGATGTCATGCGAGCCTCAATAGTGGCGACAATTTTTTTCATAAGGATTTTCCGCCAAAAGAGAGGTCCCAATCTTTTTGATCGTAAAGTTCCTTCCCCTCAGGGAGCTGTTGAGGATCAACTGTCCACGGGCTCACCGCATGCTTGACCGCGATTTCATTAAATTCTTCCTCTGTGATCCCAACAAAATCCAGAAAGACGCGCAGACTTGCGGGCTTTTTGCCGTCGCATTGTTTGACCCACGCCATGGCTTTGTCCCGTTCAAGAACACCGGCACGAATGTCGTCCGTTACCAGCTGAGAAGTGCGGCCATAACCCCGCTTGATATATTTTAAGTAATCCCGTATGCCGTTCATCATGCATTCCACCTTAGTAAAATTGTATTGTTGGGGAACGCCTTCGACTTCATCACCCTCCCAACCCAATTCCCTGCTAATGATTTCCATGTGCTTACGCACATCCCATTCGTGATAAGCGCCGTAGCAAATGGACCGGTAATTTATCGCCTTCAAATCGCGCAGCTTGGGATAACGGTAACATTCCAGGTCGCGAGGTTCAATGCCCCCGGAAACCATGCCGACCATGTCATCGGCAGTGATGCCCAAATTGATCCACTTATTAAATGCTGTCTCATCCCGCTCATCGATGTTATCAAAATCGTTATAGCTGGTGTACTCGGCCGTCGACTCGCCCCAAACTAAGAGAGGAATTTTAAATTTGACCGCAATGTGCATAGGATAAGAAAAGATCCCTGTATGGCAATGCCAGCAAAAATCCCCTTTGCGAATGAGCGACTCCAAAGTCAGTTTGCGCACGATCTGTTGATTCGGCCGGAAAAGCATAAAATCCACACCGAGCTTTCGCAAAATGCGGTCGCGCTGCTGCACATGATGAGGCCTGTAAAAGCCGTGATCAAACGATACAACTAACGGTTTGACGTTATAACGTTTGAGCATCGTATAGAGAACAAAAACACTGTCTTTGCCGCCACTAAAAGGAATAATGCAGTCGTACGTCTGCTTATTGCGGTATTTCTCTACAATTTCCTTAAACTCCGCCTCTTTCTTAGGCCAGTCGATCTTTTCATGTTTGTACTCATGCTGATGACAAATATTACAAACACCTTTGGCGTCATACATGATTGTCTCATGCGTTTCCGGCATAACACATTTGGTACATACTCGCAGTTCCATATTCAGCTCCATTGAAAAATCAAAAATATACAATCCTTAACAAAAAGACTTCTTACCGGCATGCTACTTATCTTTGGCTTGTTATTGAAGACTCCTATACCCGTACATTCACCTGATTGTCTTTCAAATAGGCCCGCGCTTTAATAGGGCTTTGATCCGTAAAATGAAAAATGCTAGCCGCGGCGACTCCTGATGCGCCGCCCACAGTCACACCTTCCTTAAGATGCGCCAGGGTTCCGGCACCGCCGTGGGCAATCACCGGGACGCTCACTAACTGCGTGACTTGCCTGATAAATTCCAAATCATACCCACTCATGGAACCTTCGCGGTCAATGGAGGTGAGAATGATTTCACCAGCTCCCAAACCATCAACTGTCCGGCACCACGCCAAAGCATTCAAGCCGGTTGTTCTTGTTCCTGCATGTGTATAAACCTCGCGTAAACCATCCGAATTCTCACGGTAATCGATGGCAACGACAATATTGGCCCGCCCGAAATATTGCGAAGCTTCTAGGATCAGCTGCGGATTCTCAACCGCGGCCGTATTGATACAAATCTTGTCTGCACCCGCAGCAAACAAGACCTTCATATCTTCAATGGTCTTGATCCCTCCGCCCACAGTCAATGGCATAAAACATTCCTGAGCCGTTTCAGTGACAATCGGAAGCAAAATGTCCCGTTCTTCCTTGCTTGCCAAAATATCTAAAAAGACCAGTTCATCAACCCTCTGGGCGTCATACACCTTGGCCGCGGAGACCGGAGCTCCGGTATCGCGAAAGTTCCCAAACTGCTTACCCTTCACGCAGCGTCCATTTTTTAAGAGCAGTATTGGAATGATCCTATTTTTCAGCATATGTTTTAGCCAAAAATTTTTCTAAAATCTTCAGACCCAGCGTCTGACTTTTTTCCGGATGAAACTGCACCAGATGAATATTGTCCTTTTCAATGGCAGCAGCGAACCTCTGCCCATGATCGCAGACAGCCGAAATCACGGAAGAATCTGAGGGGACAAAATGATAACTGTGCACGAAATAAAAGGTTAATGCACCTCGTATTCCCGTAAACAAATCACTCGGCCGCGATAATTCAATATCATTCCAACCCATGTGCGGGACTTTAAAAGCCTTGCCATCAACATCCAGGCGCTGCACGACGCCCGGAATCCAACCCAATCCCTGCGTGGGGCCATGCTCATCGCCCGTTGTTGCGGCTAACTGCATTCCCAGACAAATTCCTAAAAATGGCATGTGGTCAATAACGACTTTGTTCGTTAGTACATCGACCCAACCGCGGCCATGCAATTGTCGCATACCCTCTGCAAATGATCCAACGCCCGGAAGGACGATACCTGCCGTCGTTTGAAGGTCCGAAGGTTGAGTAGCGACAACAACATCAGCACCCGCTGCCTCTAAAGCCTTCGAGACTGAATGTAAGTTGCCCATCCCGTAATCAATCACTGCAATCTTCATTTTTTATGCAAAGGATTAATTTTAGCCAAAAGGATTCCATTAACATATTTTCCTTCGCAGAGCCACTGCGATTCCTGGACGCCTTCTCTTTTAAATCCGCATTTCTGAAACACCCTTAACGAGCCGTCGTTGTTTGCATAGCAACCCGCCAAAACTTTATGAAGACCTAGAACTTCAAACGCATACCGTGTGACCGCTCCAACAGCCTCTGTGGCAATTCCCTGTCCCCAAAACTCCCGCTCGCCTATCAAAAACCCAATGTAAGCAAATCCGTGGGCCCGATTAATAGGTCCCAACTTAATATTGCCGATATGCCGCCCATTATCATTGAGACAAATAGCAAAGAAAATCTCGTCTTTACTCTCAATCACTCCCGAGACATATTCTCTTAAATCTTTAAGATTACGACGGGAGTGTCGCACTTCTAAATATTGAATCACTTGCGAATCGTTCATCCAGCGATGATAATTGGCATTCACATCAAACAATACAATTTTCCGCAAATAGACCGTTGCCCCTTCGAGCGCTTTCGTTGCCTTAATTGTGCGTGGTTTATTCTTTGTTAATGTCATTTGTCCCCCTCAATAAAAGATATCTATGAACCCGCAATAAAACTTTGTTTTAAAGGGGTTCCATAAGAAATTGATATCTTGGCCTTCCGACCAAGAATCCCTGTTAAATATTTTGGACTTAACCCGTTGGCCGGCCGGATCGACCGGACATTCTCCGGCGTTAACTCCTCGCCTTTGGCAATGTCTTTGACTGCAAACAACGAACGCCGAAACATACGATTTTTCTTTTCTTCCACTGACAATTCATAAGATGCCCCTCCCATCATTTCTTCGGTTATTCGCACCTGCTCAACCAAATCGGCGAGATCCTTGGGGTTGATTGAAAAGAAACTATCGGGGGTTTCGGTTTTCTTGTCCAAGATAAAATGCTTTTCGACCACCTGTGCACCCAAACTAACGGCGGCAATAGCAGCCGTTGCCCCCATCGAATGATCGGAAAGACCGACGGTACATTTGAAACGTTTTTTAAGATCGAGGATCGTTCTTAAATTCATGTCCTTGGGTTGCGCCGGATAACTGCTGACACAGCGCAGAAGTACAACTTCCGAAGCGCCAGCTCTTTTAGCCGTAGTGACCGCTTCCTCAATTTCGGAAACTGTAGCCATGCCTGTCGACATAATGACAGGTTTGCGGGTCTTGGCCATATATGCAATTAAAGGCAAATCATTCAATTCAAAAGAGGCCACTTTATGGATAGGGACATCTAAGTCTTCTAATAAATCAACGGCCGTTGGATCGAAGGCTGCAGAAAAGAAAATAATCCCCGCTTTATCGGCTTCCTTCTTTAAATCTTTAAACCATTCCCACGGTGTATACGCTTTCTGGTAAAGCCCATAGAGCGTCTGTCCCCTCCATTTCGAATGACTAATCTGAAAGCAAGGCTTATTGCTATTGAGCGTTATGGTGTCAGGTGTGTAGGTCTGAAATTTGACCGCATCCGCCCCGCATCGCTTAGCCTCATGGATCATCCGCACGGCCGTCTTAAAATCTTGCCCGTGGTTGGCTGAAACCTCAGCGATGATAAAACAACGCTTCAAATCTTTAAATTTAAAGTCTCTTAACTTTGCCATTGGTAAACTCCGGCTTTTTTGCCGTTTCTTACAATACGCTTTTTCAAACGATACCCCGCGGACAGAAACGCTTGTATAGAGGCTGGATGATTATTCTGAATTTCCGCACAAATCACACGGGGAACCTTCTTTAATTTCAAAAATCGCCGATCGGCAGCGCTGATTACTTTCGTACCTAACCCCATTCCGTAAAACTGCGGATTTAACACAATGCTGCTGACCGCCTGATTTTCTTCGGTATCGTGGCGTACATAACCGATCTTTTTTCCTGGAGTCTCTGCCATCCACAATTGGGAATTCCTATCGCTGAGCTTCTTTTGAAACCACTGCTCATGTTGATTATAGGAAATGGTTTCCGATTGAAAACTTGCGCGGCGGGCCTGATGAGTATTCCGCCACAACCAGATGTCCCGGCAATCCTCTTTTTTGACTTTACGAATTTCAAACCGTTGGGCGGCATGCTGACGATTCTTTCTGACCTGGGACGCCTTACGGATGACGGCATCCACAATGGCCAAGACACCGGACGAAGAAATGCTTTGTCGCAACTGTGCCGATGATTTCTGACGGACCTGGCGGAGTTTGAGTTTCTGTAGTCCTTCAACGACCGAATCCGCATTGGGTTCAGCGGCCACAAAACCGCGGCTTGTCCAAGCCTTCCAATTGCGTCGCTGATTTTCAGCCACACAAACAGCCACACCCGGCACCCCCAGAATTGCCAACTCGGATAACGTTTGTCCGGAAGCAGAAATGGCAACGTCCGCCTTAAGCATGAGTTTCCTCATCTCTCTATCGGAAACATCCACGACAATTTTTGTATGGCAATCAGCGGCCTTTTGAATTGCCGGAATATTATTGTAGAAACGGCTAACCACGAGCGTCTTTTGAATATCCGGATAATGTTTGATCAACTTAGTTAACGTCGAAGGAGCCAAATTCAAGAAATCACTGCCGCCGAATGTTACAAACACATTCTTGACCTGGGCAGAAATCTCTTTGCGAGTCGCGTCCCAGAAAGCCTTGCGCAAAAACGCATAACGCGTCCCCAAAAGGTATTCGATGTCTTTGACACGCGGATATTTCATCTGCGGCGCATATATCAGCCCGTTAATAACAACGCCTTGCGGATAACGAATCCGTTTGTAGTCATCAACACAAGCGACCAATGAGACCGTGGCCGCAATATCGTGATACTTGTCCTGATCGGCCAAATAGGAATCAATTAAGACGATGTCCGCCCCGGCAATGCGGCTCAATAGCTCTTGAAATGATTCCAGCCAGTCAAAGATTTCATGCCGGACTCCCTTTAGGAACTCGCGAACGCCGTCGTCACCGTTAACAATCATTCGTGGCTTAATTCCGCGTTTGACAAAAGCGTCGTAAACGCCCGAACACCGGGATAAATGTCCAAATCCCACTTTCTGTCCAGCCTCTGTCAAAATAAAGACATTCATAATCAGGTCAGCCTCTTAAATCCACTATGACAAACGTCACCTTTTAAAAACTGCTGTGGTTTTGTGGAACCAACCGCACGGCTCAGCACACCAAAAGTTTGATTTACAGCTTTTAGGTATTTCTCGACGTCAAGATCCGTGTGTGCCAACGAAGAATAAAAAGCCGTGGTCGCCAAAAATCCAAACCCTAACATTTCCTGCGTAAAAAGAGTTTTTAAAACAGCCGGTTCTTTATCCTCAAAGGCAAAATGCGCCAGCGGTTCCATACCCCCGACATGAATGCGTAGACTCTGTTTCTTGGCTGCATTCATCCATCCTTCTTTGATACGCGTTCCGATTTCTATCAAACGCTGTGCGACCGCATATTTCTTAAGCTTGCGGATCGTGGCAAGCGCTGCCACAGGGCCTGTGCGTTCTGTCCAATAAGTGCTGCTGATAAACGATTCCTGCGCGGCATTCATGACATCTTTCTTACCGATGATCGCAGCCATCGGATAACCATTACTAATGCCCTTGGCAAAAACCGCCATGTCGGGATCAATTTTAAATTTCAGATGAGCACCACCGAGGGTCAGCCGCCAACCTGAGGAAACTTCATCAAAAATAAGAACAATACCGTGTTTTCGGGTTTCTCGTCGCACGGTTTCTAAGAAATTTTCTTCGGGATGAAAATTGCGGATGGGTTCCATCACAACAGCACCAACCTGCGGGCCATATTTCGCAATTAACTTAAGAAAACCTTCCGTATCGTTATAGGCAAACGGCATAGAGGTGCTTCTTAATTTCCGCGATACACCACTTGGCATTAACCCGGGCAGCAGATGGCCGTCGAGGCCTTTAATGCTAGCGATATTGGCGGCCAGATACCAATCGTGCCAACCGTGATAACCGCAAAACAGAATTAAACTTTTTTGGGTAAAGGCACGCGCAATGCGAACGGCAACCGACATTGCTTCTCCGCCGGTGCGCGCAAACCGCGCCATCTTGGCCCAAGGATGAAGCTGACAGAGAAGTTCCGCCAACTCAACCTCTTCTGGACAATTGAGTGTCGTCATACTTCCTTGATCGATTGAAGTCTTGACCGCTGAATTCACATCCGGGTCTGCATATCCCAGAATACACGCTCCAATCCCCATATAACTCGTATCAATCAATTCCCGGCCGTTAAGATCCCAGACCCGACAACCTTTGGCCTTCTGATAATATGTGGGCCACAATCCAGGCAAATGCAGTTCAGGACGTTTGCTTAACAACTGCGTGCCGCCGGGAATTAACTGCTTGGCTTTTTTATATAGCGCCTGATTTTTATCCATGGACAAAAGCCTCATCGTCTTTCAATGATTTTGCGTAGCCTTCATTGCGGACAATGCCGGAATTGATTTCCAATAGGGACGGATTTTTCTTCAGATATAAAAGAACATCTTCGAACCCGAATTGAGGCTTCTTTGCGTAAAGCGCCTGGTAAATTTTCTTTATAAATTCATAATCATTTTTTTCATCCAGCGTCCAACGATGCTGTCCCAACATTCGGGAAGATTCAATAGATACAACCTTAAACATGCGCTTGTGCGTGCGTATGTACGGAGTTACATGTTCGCGTTCTGACGGCAACTTGGCGTTTTGCCAGGCTCTCTTTAATGCTTCGAAAGAAAACACTTCTACATCCAAACCATCGGGAAATGTCTGCGTCAGCGCATTGGAACAATAATGGGCCTGTTGATCTAAATAAGCACTGATCACATGATCCATCAATGCCGGATCAATGAGCGGACAGTCCGCCGTTATCCGAACGATGTGTTTGGCTTCCAACAACCTGGCCGCCTGATAATACCGGTCCAAGACATCATTTTCCGAACCGCACAGTACTCGAACGTTATTACGACTGACCCGTTCTATAATTTTTAAATCGTCTTTGGCAACAGTTGTCACCACAGCGACTTCATCAACTAGCTGGGACCGCGAGACACGCTCCATAACACATTCCAAAACAGTCTTGCCGCCTAAAGGCAAAAGAACCTTGTTGGGTAAGCGGCGAGCGCCCGTTCGGGCTTGAATTAAGGCGATAATATTTTTCATTTTTTATAGTTTCCACCGGAACGGCAGCAGGATATTTTCATCTTCGATAACAGTCATGTTCAAATCTTCAACGAGCGTCTTTACTTTGGCAAAGAAACGCAAATCACTCAAATTGACCTTCAAGTGTTCCAAATGGTCAACACCAATAATCACTCGGTCAATTGACGGGTTGATCATTCCAAAATTCAAACACAACGCATTAATGGGTATTCCGCTCTTTGAAGAGATTTTCTTGAGCGCCGTTAATTGGGCTCTGGCTCCCGCCAGGGAAGCGGGCAGCTTCGCCGGTTCTAAAAAGGCCAATCCCTGCAAGAATAAGGATCGCACGTAAACTTCAATCTTTCTCTTCTTAAACTGTGCCAAGAACGGCTCAAAACGCCGGTCAAAGATGCTATATGGCATTTGGACGATATCGATTTGTGCATTTTCATCCAACAATTGCTGCGCCTCACTAGGGAGATACAACGATACTCCCAGCTTCGTGATCGTCCCCTGTGTTTTTAAATCTTGGAGTTCTTTTACAATATCCTTTTTATGGTAATCTTCAAACGAATGAAGCAGGTATCCATAAATTTTTGGCGCCCCCAGCCGTTTGCAGGAACGATTAACAACATCACGAATGCTCAACTTGGATTCACCCTGCGAAAGCTTGGAAACAATGTCCATGCTCCGGCCCAACGCTTTTAAAATACGGCCGATTTCCTCCTCGCTGTTTCCATAGGCAACTGCCGTATCCAAAGTTTTAACCCCGTGGCCGATCGCATATTTAAGGATCGCCTTCATTTCCTCTTCAGACATGCGTCCATGGGTATTGGCTACACCGTAATCCAGACCGAACTGCGCGGTCCCTATGCAAATTCTGTGCGTAAACGGACTCATGACTTAAAAAACTTGCGCACCACATCGATAATCCTTTGATGACCTTCATCAGACAACAAAGGATACAAGGGCAAACTCAAGCATTCTTCAAAATA
>JAEUSC010000281.1 GCA_016789035.1 Candidatus Omnitrophota bacterium | reverse complement strand
ACGGTTGAGGATCAATTTAACAACACATGCGGTTAACGGTTTAAGCGAGAATGATTTTATTCTGGCTGCCAAAATTAATGAAATTAAGGGGATTTGACGACGCCCATGTTTAAGATCAACCGTAAATTAGAATACGCCCTGGTGTCGCTGCGACACATGAGTGCTAAAGCACCGGGTCAGTTAACATCCGCCAAAGAGATTTGTGATACGTATCGGACCCCATTTGATCCGACCTCCCGGGTGCTTCAGATCATGGCCCAGCACGGTGTTGTAAGGGCAGAGCAGGGGGCTCATGGAGGGTACCAGATTTTAAAAGACCTTTCGAAGGTGACGCTTTATGATCTCACCTCCATGATTCAAGGGCCAATCCAGATAGTAAATTGTTTTCACGGTGATTATTCCCATTGCGAAATGACTGCCAGCTGTAACGTGATTGCTCCGATGCTCAATTTGAATCAACGGATTGCCGAGTTATTCTCGACGATGACCGTATTGGATTTGATCAAGTCTAAAAATCAAGGTGAGAAGCAAATACGAACAAAACCCATTGCCAGAGAAGATGCCAAAATAACCTGAAGATGAGACATATTACCAACGGAACGCCAGATCAGTGTTCCGGGAGGATTTGATGGATAAAATCAACGAGCAAAAATCAATGTTAGAGCAAAATAAACTCTCAGGCAAAGAGTATAAATACGGCTTTTATACGGACATCGCCGTCGATACTATTCCCAAGGGGCTCAATGAAGACGTCATCCGGATGATCTGGCAAAAGAAAAAAGAACCTGACTTTATGTTGGAATGGCGTCTGAAAGCGTATCGTCATTGGAAGACTATGAGCGAGCCCCAATGGGCCAATTTTACCTACGGCCCGATCGATTATCAAGGCATCAGTTATTATTCCGCACCGAAACAAAAGAAAGAAAATCCAAAAAGTTTAGATGAAGTTGATCAAGAGCTTCTTAAAACTTTCGATAAGCTTGGTATTCCGCTAACGGAACAAAAGCGGTTGACCGGCGTTGCTGTTGATGCTGTCTTTGACAGCGTTTCTGTTGGAACAACCCACCAGAAAGAGCTTGAAAAACACGGCGTTATTTTTTGTTCCATTTCCGAGGCCATGCATAAGCATCCGGAATTGGTTAAAAAGTATTTGGGGAGCGTTGTGCCTTACGGGGACAACTTCTTTGCGGCCCTGAATTCTGCGGTTTTTAGCGACGGGTCTTTTTGTTATATCCCCAAAGGCGTGCATTGTCCGTTAGAGCTTTCAACCTATTTCCGGATCAATGCGGCTGACACAGGACAGTTTGAACGAACACTTATTGTTGCCGAGGAAGGCAGCTATGTGAGTTATTTGGAAGGTTGTACCGCTCCCATGCGGGATACCAATCAGCTTCACGCCGCTGTTGTTGAACTGGTTGCCCTGGATGACGCAGAAATTAAATATTCTACGGTGCAGAACTGGTACTCCGGCGACAAAGACGGCAAGGGCGGGATCTATAATTTTGTGACTAAGCGCGGTAAGTGCGTTGGTAACCGCTCGAAGATTTCCTGGACGCAGGTG
>JAEUSC010000196.1 GCA_016789035.1 Candidatus Omnitrophota bacterium | reverse complement strand
TTTAAACAGCTTGCGGCGGTTGGATTGGTGGCCAAACTGGTGCAGGCGCTCCTTGGTGAAATCCCTGCGGAGGAATATGATCTCATTGCCATGGGAACGGTCGCGGATGTCGTGCCTTTGCGTGGAGAAAACCGCATTTTCGTGAAAAACGGATTGCCGGCCATTGAAAGAACGCGCAAGGCTGGTCTGATGGCATTGTTAGATGTGGCCAAAATTAGGGGTAAGAACCTCAAGCCTTTTTATATCGGGTTTATTCTTGGCCCTCGGCTCAACGCCGCCGGCCGCATGGACTCAGCAACAATTGCATTAGATCTTCTGTTGTCGGAAGATTATACCGAAGCATTGGCACTGGCTCAGAGCTTAGAATCTCATAATTTGTCTCGGCAGAAAATGCAGAGCGAGGTGGTCCAAGAAGCATTTGCTATGATTGAATCCTCAAAGGCTATGGATGACCAGATCATCGTCGTTCATAAAGAGGGCTGGCATAAGGGGGTGCTTGGCATTGTAGCTTCTAAGATTGTGGAGAAGTATTACCGGCCGACTATTGTTATTTCCATTGAGGACGGCTTAGGAGTTGGTTCGTGCCGTTCCATTGAAGGTTTTCATTTGGTTGATGCGTTGACAAATTGTGCTGCTTCTTTGGAAACATACGGCGGCCACAAACGCGCGGCCGGTTTAAAGGTCAAACATGAAAATATTGATATCTTTCGTCAGGCCATAAACGATTTTGCCCGCGAGGCGTTTGCCTCTATTGACTTGATGCCGTCTTTGGACATAGATTGCGAGGTTCCGTTTTCCGCCCTCAACTTGGATTTTGTGAATTTGATTGATAGCCTAGAACCGCACGGAGAGGGGAATCCACCGGTGGTTTTGTGTTCTCGAAATTTGACGGTTAGAAGTGCGCCAACGGTGATGGGTAAGGGGACAATCAAGTTTTGGGTTACGGACGGTGAGTGTAGCATTTCTGCGGTGGGTTTTGGTATGAGCGAATTTCAGCCGTACATTAAGCCGGGCAAAAAGATAGATCTTGCCTACAATGTGATGATTGATGACTGGAATAAAGCGCCGGTCGTTCAGTTAAAACTGAAAGATATAAAATTACTGGATTAGCAGGCAGGGAAGGCAAATAAAAAAGACCAATGAATATTCATTGGTCTTTTTTTCTGTTTTGTGAATAGTGAATTAAGCTTTAACAATTTTTCCGGCACGGATACAGGATGTGCATACGTAAGATCTGCTAACGGTTCCTGCTAAAACAATCTTTACGCGCTGAAGGTTGGGCATGACTTTGCGAAGTGTTTTTCCAACGATCTTGGAACCTGCACCGCCCTTACGCTTGATCATACCGCGTCTTTGATATTTGTTTCCTGTTGCCGGGCCTTTATCGCATATAACGCAAATTTTTGACATATGAATCCTCTTTGTTGAATCACAAATCGTTTGTTCTAAATGCGTAACGGGTTAAAATTTTTGAAATCCAGAGCCCTTAATATAAGGGAAACTGTGTTTTTGTCAAGCTGTTTTTCTTCGGTAACTCCTATAAAGAAATGTTTGGGTTGAAAATGTAATTTTGTTATAATTTGCCACTTGTCTTCGAACGTTTTATCAATGCTTATTGTAAATAACTTGGAGAATTAATATGGTTAGCTCAACACAGGGTCAATTAAACGATCTTCCTGCTTATCAACCTCGTACCTTTGTTCCGAAAGATGCTGATTTATCCGACGTTAAGGTTGTCACGGGGCTTTATGAACAACTATATTTACGTGCAATTAAATCGTCTCAGGAGCTTGAACAGTTTGTTTTTGACCGCTCGGAGCTGGATGCTGCGGTCAATCAAAAAGGTTCAGTGCTTTATATTTACATGACGTGTCAGACAGATGATCCCAAGCGGGCCAATGATTATAAGCAGTTTATTGAAACTGTTGTTCCAGCGATTAAGCCGCTTGATGATCGATTAAACCATAAATTTCTAAAAGCACTCGAAGTCCATGGTCTGGATACTAAGCGTTATCAGGTCTATATCAGAGATCTTAAATGCAACGTCGAACTGTTTGTTGATGACAATGTGCCGCTGCAAACGAAGATTGATCTTTTGTCGCAGGAATATCAAACCATCAGCGGTGCTATGACGGTCATTTTTGAAGGAAAAGAGCGTACGCTTCCCGAGATGTCTAAATATTTGCTGGAACCTGATCGTAGTCTGCGCGAACAAGCTTGGCGTGCCACAGCCCAAAGAAGACTGCAAGATTGCCAGAAGCTTGAAGAGATCTTTGACAAAATGCTGGAGTTACGCAATACCGTAGCGAAGAATGCGGGCTTTTCCAATTTCCGGGATTATCAGTTTAAATCCTATCACCGGTTTGACTATACGCCAGATGATTGCAAGAAATATCATCGGGTCATGGAGCGGCACATGGTTCCGTTGTTACAGGAGATTTCACAACTGCGACGAAAGCAGATGAAATTAACAGATCTTAGGCCATGGGATACGGCTGTAGATCCATTAAGTTTACCGGCCTTGAAACCTTTTGGGACCGTCGAGGAATTGATTTTGAAGTCCGTCTCTGTTTTTCGTCAGACAGACGAAGAGCTGGGCCGCCAATTTGAAATCATGAAAAACGAAGGTCTTTTGGATTTGGCGAGCCGAAAAGGAAAGGCTCCTGGTGGGTATCAGAGCACATTGAGCGAAGCCCGTAAACCTTTCATTTTCATGAATGCCGTGGGGCTGGAGCGTGATGTTAGAACCTTGTTGCATGAAGGTGGGCATGCGTTTCATGCATTAGCTTGTGCCCACGATCCGTTGGTTGAATATCGCCATGCGCCTATGGAATTTTCTGAGGTGGCGTCCATGGCTATGGAACTTTTAGCCGGCGAGTACATGGATGTATTTTATTCACCGCAAGACACTCGCCGTTCTAAGCGGGAACATTTGGAAGATATTTTAGAGGTTCTAGTTTGGGTTGCGAATGTGGATGCATTTCAGCACTGGATCTATGAAAATCCTAAACATACACCTGATCAGCGCAAAGATATGTGGATTGAATTGCACAAACGCTTTGGAGGAGATGTGGTTAATTGGCAGGGTTTAGAAGGCATAAGAGAGTATTTATGGCACCGCCAGCTGCACATTTTCGAAGTTCCTTTTTATTATATTGAGTATGGAATAGCACAATTAGGGGCTTTGCAATTATGGCGTCAGGCCAAAGAAAATCCAAAGCAGGCACTGGCCAATTATCGCCGAGGTTTGGCATTGGGGGGATCACGTCCGTTACCTGAGCTTTATAAGGCGGCCGGAATCGAATTTGATTTTACCGAACGGACAATTCTGCCGCTCGTTGAACTGGTTAAAAAGGAATGGGAGAGTTTAGTTTGAAACGAAAGAGTTTAAATGCTGAAGATAAGAGCCAAGTTCTCTTTGAAGGTAATTATTTGAGACTGATCCGTCATGGCGGGTGGGAATTTTCCCATAGAATTAATTGTACCGGCATCGTTGTCATCATTGCGATGACACAGAATAGCAATGTTCTACTGATCAAACAGTATCGTCCTCCGGTAGGAAGGTACTGCATCGAATTTCCCGCAGGCTTAGTCAACGATCAAGGAAATGCCCAGAGAGAATCTTTAAGCGCCGCAGCCAAACGTGAACTTCTCGAGGAAACAGGATATCGCGCCAAAAAATTGACAAAGATCTTGGAGGGGCCTGTTTCTCCCGGATCATCCCGTGATGTCATGACATTGTTTCGGGCTGAAGAGTTGGTTAAAGTTCACAACGGCGGTGGCGATCAGACAGAAAATATTGAAGTGTGTGAGGTCTCTGTAGAAAAAATTGATCGTTGGCTTAAGAAATGTGAGAGGCAAGGTTGTCTGGTTGATCCCAAAGTGTATGCCGGACTTTATTTTTTAGAAAGATGTTAATTGATGATAAGAAAATTGGACCACGAGGAAATCGTCCGGCGTCAGGTTTTAAAAGCTAAGCAGGCCAAACTCCCGTTTTGTGTGGTCCTCAATGGCATTCGCAGTCTATACAATGTCGGTTCTATCTTTCGCACCGCCGATGGAATAGGCATCGAGAAAATCTGGCTTTGTGGGATCACAGGTTATCCGCCGCAGTCCGGAATTGCAAAAACCGCGCTCGGCGCTCAAGACAACGTTTCCTGGGAATATCGAAAGGAGATTTTAACTCTGATCAAGGAATTGAGGGATAAAGGATATCAAATCGTTATGCTGGAGCAGATGTCAAACAGCGTTGAACATGATTCATATATTCCCCGATCACCGGTCTGTCTGATTATGGGAAACGAAGTCAGCGGTATTTCTGAGGAATTGGTGGGGATGTGTGACGAGGCTGTTGAAATTGCTATGGATGGCATAAAGAATTCGTTGAACGTTGCCGTGGCATTTGGTATTATCGGATATCATATCCGTTCACATCTATTAGCTAGGCACTTAAAGAAATAAGAGTTATGAAAATAGTTCGCGTCATCGTGTTTGCGGTAGTATTGGCTTTTTCTTATTACGGCCCTGTCTTGGTGTTTGCAGATTTAGGTTTGGGAAATATTGATAAGAATGAAAATTACGATATTTATTATGGAAACACCGGTGGCGCGGAAAGTTTTATTGTGAGTCATGTCAGAATCGTCAGAATCGACAATATCAATGATCAGCAATTTCTTGTGTTTGTCAATGATTCGGGTTTTAATGCAAAGGTTAAAGAAGGTTTTATTTTGTTTTCGTCAATTAAGGCCATTGTTCCCAATAGCACATTTACCATTCGCGGCCGCGAAAAATATTAACACCATCGATGGAGAAATTGCTTATGAATCGCTTGCATAAGTGGATGTCAAAGCGTAGAATGCGTTTGTTTCCAATCACGAAAGGAAAGGTTTTGGAACTGGATCCTAAAAAACTCCTCAAAGACAGGCGCGTGATCGAAGAGATCAACCGTCATAAGTGGCTGGAAAGCGAAATTGCGGGATTTGACATCGGATTTGACAAAGCGGCCGAAGATTGGATTGAGAATTACGCACAAGCCTGGGTTGCCTACCATGATCCTCAGTTAAAGCATTTTGGGAAATCTGCGGTCCCAAAAAGTGATAGAAATAAATAATTTTCAGAATTTTTATTTAGGGTGTGCAAGTGTCTC
>JAEUSC010000184.1 GCA_016789035.1 Candidatus Omnitrophota bacterium | reverse complement strand
AATTTCTTTTCCTTATAAGGGACTTTCAAACGCGCCGAAAGCAAAGGAATGCCTAGCTTGACTAACACGCGAATGGTGTTGGTATCATACGCGTGATAGGAAGGAACGAAACCCGGCGTCATGAATTCTCCAAACGAACGGCGCATGATCTTCATTCCGCGGGAAATATCTTCCAGCTGTTCGACGTAGGTTCTGGAGGAGCCGAATTCGTATTTATGTTCTCCCTCCGGCGCATGGTTGCGATGGGCATAGCCATGCTGGACAATGTCTAACAGTTTGGGACTCTTTTTTTTGGCCCGGCGAAGAAACTGGGCCGCATCGTCTTTTAGCATGGCCGGAATCACCCCGTACACAACGGGAATTCTCTGATCGAGCATAAAATCGAAAAAGCTCTTAAAAGATTCATCCAAGTTCCAGACATCATCATTTCGGATAAAAAGAAATTTACTCATTGGGCCGCCATGCAAATTGATTATGCTTTAACAGTGCGATTAAAGATCTCCATGTGCCCAGCGATCTCCTTGTTTCGCCACCCGATCCGGCAGTTGATGCACTCCTCATAATTCCTAAACGTCTCTCCCGACAAGGCCAGGGAACGGGCGCGGGTATACGCATCAGAATCCCAGACCTCTTTGAGCGAAGTGGCAAAGGCATTGCCGATCGTCAGGCGCTGCATAAAACAGCAGACATTTACATCTCCGTTTAACTGGATCGCTGTGTAAAACCATCCGTGATAGCATGGGGGCCATTCCCCCACAAGCTCCATCTTCTCTTCATGATCCTCCAGTTTGATGTGATGCGTATGCTCGCTTATTTCAGCAATGGTTTTACGAATCCGGTCAACGCCAAGCTTTCTGACAAGCTTCTCTGTTCTCATGTGGCTTGCTTCATTTAAGCGATTAGCGATAAAGACAACTTCAATACAGAAGTTCGGGTTCAATTCCGGCTTCAGCCGGGCCAATTCACGAATATTTTTTATAACCCTGATAAAAAGGTCCCGTCCTTGTAAAGCGCGGTAACTTTCTCTGTCGGCCGTACCAAGATTGATCACGATACGATCGGCCCCCTTTAAGATATTGCGGCAACGTTCCAGGGGGAATGTCCCATTGGAGTAAATGGAGACCGCCATGGGCTGTGTCTCCAAATGATGGAGCATGTCGTAAAACTTGGGATGCAGCGTCGGATCGCCCTGGCCCGACAAATAAAGCATGTCCACTTTCAGGTTAACGCAGTCGCGGACGACTTTGGTAAACGTCTCAAAAGGCAGATGATTGCGGCCGCTCGGACGATTGGGGCTGCCAGGGGCATAATAATAACAGTACTGGCAGGATAGATTGCAAAGGTCGGTCAGATGGATCTGGACCGTCGCCGGACCGATCAACGGCCGGCCCTCCTTCACCCCTTTTAACCGCAAGACTAATCTGCGCTTGAGTTCATGGGTATCAAGATGCATCCGCTTTTATCCCCTTCGCATGCAAAACACGCTCATGAAAATATTTGTTAATCGGAACATAACTGCAATATCGGCATTGCTGCCATTTGTTTGTACACGTGTGAATTCCTTTGGATGCCTCATTCAAAACATCCCACATAGGCTGATTATCGAACCAAATGTCCTTGAAACGGCGTTCATAGATATTGCCGGCCATACAAACACTGACATTGTCACAAGGAGCAATCACCCTTCCTTTTTCATCAATATGACCGTAGAACCAACCGACATAACAATTCGTTTTGCCTCCGGTCGCGTCATAAAACAGCAAGCGGTCATTGTGATTTTCCGTATGCTGCAGTGCCACAATCTTTTCTAACATTTGACCGTTGGCCAGAAGATTTTGAAGCGTTTTTAAATCGTGTGGAAAGCAATACTCCTTCTTCAATGCCGTCTCAACAATGTCACGCAGCTCAGATAATTCCTGTTCATTAAAAACAAGTTCCTTCATTTCTTCGGTCGCTTTAAAAAACCGGAACATGACCTGATCGACTTTGCGCTGCTGTGCCATTTCCAAGAAAGCAGGAACTTCTTTATAGTTATAATTGTAGACCACAAAAGATAGGCGAATTTTAGGCTTACCGATTTTGTCGCGAATGGCCAGCAAGCGGTCCATATTTTTTAAGACCCTCGTCATGGACGTGTGTTTTCCATGAACGCGCTTAAACGATTCTTCGGTCATCGCGGAAAAATTGACCGTCAACTGTTCCGCATAAGCCAGCGTGCGGAGTTTCTCGATATCGGCTTCGTAATCGAGGTGCGTATACGCGATCAAACGCATGCCAAGGTCATGGACTTCGCGAAAGGCGTCCATCCAGTAGGGATAAACAGTGGTCTCGCCACCTTCAAGATTGATTTCATCGACACCCATTTCCTGGCAATCTCTGAAAACACCTTCTAGAACTTTGTAATCGAGCATCTTACCTTTGGGATGATCTTTGACGTGCGGTGAGAAATACCAGCAAAACTGACAGCGATAATTGCAGGAATTGATGACATGTATATTCACGGATTTAGGCCCAATGAGCGGCCTTCCAACTATAGCGCTCTTGATTCGCAAGGCATCCCTTACGCCGGGATCGGTGATTTTGGACAGCGCGCTGGTCGTCATCATTGCTTCCTTTCTATGAACTTAATCCTGATAAGACATCCGAAAACAAAACCACACGCCATTCCTTCTTCGATTTTAACGCGGCTAGAAAATCAAAAAACCTGGTCAATTCTTTTCTCGATGCGGACGTCTTAAAATCGGCATGATGCGTCAATAGTCCTGATATCGCCCGACGGCTAATACCCTTGGCTAAAAGGCCAAGAACATCAGCGGCCTTATAAACGCTTGTCCGGCCTTCGTCATACCGACTAAACGAAATCTCAGCCGGTAGTTGCAAAAATTGTTTCCTACTCCCAGGACGACGGCCCCCCGCCGAAAACACTTTAAAACCTTCTTCGTTAATCACACGCAACGTTCGCTCATCGAAACCATGATAGGGCGGAACAAATGCAGGCAGACAAAGATCCCCGAATGATTCACTCATCTTCATTTGCCCCTGCCGGATGTCGTCGCGCTGAACATTTAAAGAACGTCCGGTTCCAAACTCATATTTCGTCCCATTACGGACAGAATGATTAGCATGGATCCAGCCGTGCTGAACGATATCAAGCAATCGCGGTGTTCTTTCTTTCGCACGACGTAAGAACCGAATAAATCGCTCATCCATTTTGCCGGGAATAACTGCATAAACAATGGGCAGGCCGCGGTCCATCGCCGCATCAAAATAAAACCGAAACGCTTTATTTAACGTGTGGGCGTCATCATCCCGGATAAAAACGTTTGGGCCCATTGTTTTATTTTCCAATTTCCTTAAAAAAAGTTATACTACATTCCACTTTAACGTCGATGAAAAAAATACGCATCCTATTTCATTACACTCATAAACAAACCCTTGGGCATACGACCCGGAGCCTTGCGTTATGTTCCGCTTTGTGCCGAAAGAGCGCTGAGGTCTTGATCCTCCAGGGAGGATTGCCCCAGCCTTATGTCCAATTTCCCGAAGGCTGCCGCGTTTTAGACATCCCTCTTCCGTTTGATACCAAGGCCAGTTTTCAAGCTCATGCCGTCCCGACGTCATCAACGGCGCGCGCCAAATTTATTCTTCAGACCGCCGCTGAATTCAAACCTGATGTTTTTATCACCGAGTTCTTTCCCTTCGGTCGACTGGCCTACATGCCGGAACTTTTGCCCACGATCCGCTACTTACGCAACAGAGAAGCGCGCATTATCGCCAGCATTGGTTATCCGCTCATCATCGACATTGAACGGTTTGAAAACAAAAAATTCTCTGAGCTCTATAAAGCCGTTTTTTCTGCCTTTGATGCTTTTCTTATTCATTCACCCAAGCAGCTGGAAACCCGTTATATCCAAGAGACCATTTCATCACCGGCACTCTCTCAAATACATAAACAAATTTTAAAAGGGCTCGGTAAACGACTGATTTATACCGGCTATGTTTTTCCACAGCCCACGACCACGGGCGGAACATTGATTCCCATTGATAAAAAATCTTCGACGATCATTGTCAGCCGCGGAGGCGGCGCGGTATATCCCAAAATCATCACGACCGCGATCGAATCCATGAAATTTCTCGACACAAAAATACGAATGATTTTGGCCTGCGGCCCGGCTACTTCCTCCAAAGAAATGGAGCTTTTCAGATCCTGCATTCAGCCGAGTGACAAAGACCGCATTCTCTTAGCGGGTCATCTGGACAATTTGGATGAACATCTTCGCCATTGTGCCCTTTCCGTGAGTTTATGCGGCTACAATACGTCCGTTCAACTGATGCGTTTTGGAACACCGTCGGTCATTATTCCGTATCAAAATCAGAATTCTCCCATGCCGACCAACGATCAGATTGCACGCGCCCAACTATTCCAGGAAAAATTCCAAAGCAACATCCTTCATCACGATACGATGACCGGAAAATCACTGGCCCAAGCTGTCAAAGACCAATTATCTCAACCGCGACCCAAACCCGCACCTGAAAGCTGGTTTACTGGAGCTGAGGCTGCTGCTCGCTTTGTGGTTGAAGGTACGCTAAATTAAACTTCTTCAAAAATCCGTGATACGCAAAGCACCCTGGACACTTTCCCTGCGCAGCGTCTTTTGTATGTCTATCCCGAACAGAATCCAAAGTCTCGGGAAGACTACCATCGTCCTTCAACTTTCCACCAGACGGCAAATAAAGACACGGATGAATGTCCTTACGAGACGTAATAAATAGTGACCGGGCCGGCGTTTCACACGCGCGAATGCACTTGCGACCGCCAGACAACAAGACCATTGTGGCTTCTACCATCTCGCGGTTGACACCGGGGTAATTCTCCTCCAGCATTTGGGTAACCTGCCTTTGCACATGGGCAATAATGTCCGTATTAATCATGGCCAGTGATGACGCGTTAGGCATGTCATGGCGATGATAATAAACAGACACACCGGATTCCATTATTTTGGGCGAAAACCGGACGTTAAAACGGCGGGCCAACCGGTAAACGTCAGTTAACTCTTTATAATTGACCTGGTTAATTGTGAACTTAAATTCAAGGACGATGTCATTCGAATAGTTTTCGGAAATCCATTGGATGGTCCGCATCGTCTTTTCGTAAGCTCCAGCTCCCCGCAGAAGATCATGAATTTCGGCGCCGCCGTCGATGCTAATGCCCATATGCATTCCACGTAATTGAGGCCCGTACGATGTTAGAACCCGACGCACACCTTCAAAATAGGCGGCATTGGAATACACCCCGAAACCCGTAATCTCTTTGCGCTCGCGAAAAAATGCCAAAGCCTTTAAAATCCGTCCGCAATTTCTATTGAGAAAAGGCTCCCCGCCTGTAATGGAAATAAAATTGATTCGAAAACGCTGCAACAAATTACGGATCATTTTGACCGTCATGGATGCAGTCATTTGATGCCGGTCTTTTTCCGCCCAAATGCCGCAATGCTGGCAATTCAGCTGACAATGATTGGTAATCTCAACGGTAATATCATTGAGTAAGGGTTTGTTCATTTTTTCCTAATTGCCTGGCATCCGTCATTCGCTTAATATTTTTTTCATAGTAAGGACAGGTTTCACAAGCTTTGTATTTCTTCTGGACTTCCCCATATTTTCCTAATAAACGAACATTCATCATGTGTGAAGACAGCCAGAGCTGTTTAAATGACAATTTGGATAAATCGCCCAAATGCATCTGATGAATACGACAGCACATGCTGGCCAGATCACCGGGCTTTAAGATAACAAAAAACCAACCATGCAGACATTCCGGCGGAGTGATACGGTCCTCGCCGGCAACTTCAGCCACACGATTTTCCGGAACTGCAATATCACGGTTATAGGCGTGAACATTCATTCTTTCAAAATAAAGTAAATCCACCTTCAACTGCGACATCAAGGCCTTCATTTCATCCGCCTGATGAACATTGTCTCTATTAACTATATAAACAACTTCGATAAAAAATTTAGACTTTATTGTATCGCGCAAAAATACCAACCGCTTGATATTGGCCAAAACGCGATCAAACAGGTCCTTTCCTTGCAGTTGTTTATACTGTTCGCGATTAACCGCGCTTAAATCAATGATAACATGATCGCCTTTGATGACATCATCACAATATTCCGTTGGGAATGTGGCATTAGTCAAAAGCTTCACGTAAACAGGTTTATGTTCCAGATAACGCATCATCTCACGAAAACGCGCGTGCATTGTCGGCTCACCGGAACCGGTGATGTGTATTTGATCGACCTTAAGATCTACGGAATCGCGCACCACACCTTGAAACTTCTCAAATGAAAATTGATTCGGTTTATCAAAATGAGCCGGATTTCCAGGGGCATGGGTCCAACAGTATTTGCAGGTCAGATTGCAGGTGTTATTAATTTGTAACGTCACAATCTCGGGGCCGATATAGACTTTCTTATCTTGGACTCCAGCCAAGCGTAGAGCATATCGTTGTTTGAGTTCGGCCGGATCTAAAATCATGCCCCGTTCGCCTCGATAAATTCTTTGCAAGCATCGACCACCCGCTTTGCCTTATCCAGACTCATAAACGAATACAGAGGAAGATGCAGAGCATTGGCTGCATACCAACTGCTGACAGGAAACAAACAACGACTGTTCTCCTTTAACACAGACATCTGGTGCAAGGCCAGATAAGGTTTCTGCACCATAATCCCTTGAGATGTTAGAAACTCTACCAACTGGTCACGCCGGGAATGACATATCACAAAATTCTGCGCCACACTTTCTGTATGAGGACGATCTTTAAAGATGGTCAACCCCTTCAGAGATCCGAGTTCCATCTCATAAAACGCCTTAATTTGATGACGAGAATCAATGATCTTCTTTAAATGCGAAAATTTGACGCGCAAAGCAATTAAGTCCATAAAAGACATCGGAGCAAACCGTTGCCCAGTCTTTAACAATTCAACATCATCGCGCCAATCCTCCATCCAGTGGCGGATCCGTCTTTCGTGATCATTATTGCAAACCACCATTCCGCCGCCTCCTCCACAGGATGAGAGTGGCTTGTAGTAAGAAAAGGAAAAGACCGCCATATCGCCGAAAGAGCCCAACATGCGTCCGTTATATTGCGAGCTTTCGGCCTGACAAACGTCTTCAATGAAAGCCAATTTATGACGCCGGCAAATCTCGGCAATGGCGTTCACATCACACGCTCTGCCAAACATGTGCGCTGCGATGACCGCTTTTGTTTTTTTTGTCACCGCTTTCTCAATGAGAGCCGGATCCATCTGCAAATCTTTCTTAGAAGCATCAACAGAAAGCGGCTTTGCACCGCAATAAAAGACGGCCAACGCCACCGCTTGATAAGTCAAATCAGGGACAATGACCTCATCCCCCGGACCGACCCCGCAGGCCATTAGCGCCATCTTTAGTGCGTCACTACCTGAATTGACGGCAACCGCCTGCTTAACACCAATATAGTCGGCAAACTGTTTCTCAAAATCGCGAACGAGGCCTTTAATATCATTGAGCCCGGCCATCTTTCGCAGCGTGGATTCCAACTCCGACGAATATTCACGCACAAACGCCTGCTCAACTAAAACGCTTTCGTATCTCACCGCTGCCATGCCAATGTCCCCATGATCTTATGATCAATCGCTTCGATCTTCATGCACAAATCAATATAATCGCTGACCCGTTTCTCATATTTTCGTCCTGGTGTCGTC
>JAEUSC010000171.1 GCA_016789035.1 Candidatus Omnitrophota bacterium | reverse complement strand
CCAGCCAGGAAAAAGGTCAATCCAATAATTATAGATAAAAGTCGCATGGGATGATTCTACACGTCAAACCAAATTGAGAAAAGAAATATCTCACGAGAAAATGAATTATTCACCGTCCGCAACGCTTGACATCGGTGTTCAATTCTCCTAGAGTATGCACCTATGATTGAAAATCCTGTATCATCCCGCGGTTTTAGAATCAAAAAGAAAATATTCTCATGGGAAACATGTGTTTTTGTATTATTGACACTCTTAACCGTCACAGTGATTACCCGCTACATTGACTTTACTCCCCACGTGGATTATGACTTTTTCTTCTCCAATGAGGATGCGCATTACCAAGCCGACACTAACATTTCCAAGGTTTTCACCCGCAAAGACAGCCAAATCATTGTTAGCATCCGTGGAAATATTTATTCCAAAGAATACGCCAACAAAATTGAATATCTGACCTCGATCATTAAAACATTCCAAAATGTGACTGGAGTCAAAAGCATTACGGACGGTCCCAGCGACCTTAAAGACGCGCTTGAAAGCCCATTCTGGAGCCGGCTTTTAATTGCCGATAACAAGGAATCCACAAATATTGTTGTCATCGTCCAGGGATCCCCAGACAATTCGGTGATCAACAAAATTGAGAATTTGGCCAATGTCATGGATGAATCGGACTTTCACATCAAAATTTCCGGCTTCCCCTATATTGTTGAACAAATCCAGAAACAACTCCAAAAGGACCTGACAAAATTCACCATATTGTCTTTTATCCTGTTTGCGCTGGTCGTTGTCTTTATCTTTCGTTCGTGGCGGATTTTCTTAGGAATCATTGTGACCTGCTGCAACGCGAGCGCCATGACGTTTATGATTAGCGACCTTTTGCATCTTAAAGTGGGACTTTTAACAGCAAATCTGGCCACCATAACCTTTGTATTGACGCTTTCGCAGATCATCTTTCTGACCTACAACTGGAAACGAATCCGCAATGCTCCGAATCCGGAAGCGCGCGTCAATGAGGCGATCCGCATTACCTGCATTGCCTCTTTTTGGTGTATGCTCACAACGCTCTTAGGCTTTTTAAGCCTTATGTCTGTCCCGGCCAAGCCTCTGCGGGAGCTGGGAATTTCCGGATCCATCACCACATTGTTGTCGTTCATTACGGTTTATTCAATCTTTCCGTCCTTCCTGCGCATCATTGAAACGACCCATATTTCCGCTGATGAGAGCGTTAATAATCTCATGCAGTGGGGTTTCCACATTGTTGAAAAAATAAAACTTCTTCTGATGGTGGCTGTGCTGGGAACCATTGCCCTGACGATACCTAAACTCTGGGTGCTAAATACAGACCCCAGCCTGCTGACCTATTTCTCCCGCCACAGCGATATTCATGATGGACTGCTTTATATTGATAAAAACGGCGGAAGCTCACCTCTGGTTATTGTTGTGCAGGACAAAGACGGACAAACACTCGATAGTAATAAAATATATCAGCGATTATGGGATCTGCAGCAGGAACTGGAACGCTCCGCGGATGTGGGGACCATTCTGTCCTTGCCGACACTGATGGCCGAGGGCAAACGGCTCCCCCTATCGTTTCTTCTGAACTGGAATTGGTTTTTCCGTGCCCTTGAACAACCTGAATACGATCACATTGCTAAAAGCTTTATTTCGTCAGATCGCAAATCGGGGCTCTTTCTTTTACGCATGCGTGAAGTGGACCGGAGCCGTTCCAGGCTGGAAGTCATAAAAAACTTAGGCACCATCATCGATAAGCACGGATTTAGCCCTTCTCTTGTCGGAGGAATTTATGCGCTGCAGGGACATCTTTCTCTGCTAATCGCCGACAGCCTTGTCTATTCTCTGGGGAAACTAATCGGAATTTTTGCGCTCATCGCCTTTGCCTTTGGCCGTTCCATAAGGATTTCCCTGGCCATGACGACAGCCATCGGAATCATTCCGCTTTTCATTCTGGGCATCATTGGATATTTTCAGATTCCTCTGGATACCATTGCGGCACCGGCCACCAACGTGGCCATTGGAATGGGAATCGACTCCATGATTCACATGGTCAACATCTTTCATTTATCAAAACATGTGACGTCCAATTCTACCCGTTGGGCTCATGTTTCCCGCGAGATGTGGCAGCCGATCATGACATCCACATTAATCATCTGTGCGGGGTTCGGTATCTTCTTTTTCTCCTCTTTTCCTCCCACGCAACGGTTTGGAGGAACCATTGTGTTTGGCACTCTAGTGTCAGCATTCTCATCCATATTTATCTTTCCATTGCTCGCCAGGAGCAATAAAAAAGGCGTATAACCGTTTGTGATCTGTAAACAGTTATACGCCTCTCGGTCTATTTAATCCGCAACGAATTACTTAACGTATGCCTTTATAATCACCTGATCTGTTAAAGGCTTATCACCAGCCCCGACCGGAGTACTTTCAAGGGCGTAAATATTATTCATGCCGCCGACAACCTCACCAAAAATCGTATGCATCATATTTAAATGCTCCGTGGGAACTGTCGTAATAAAAAACTGACTCCCGTTGGTGGACGGTCCCCGGTTAGCCATAGCGACTAATCCTGGACGATTGAAGGTTACGGTAGGGGTCACTTCGTCTTCAAATTCCGTCCCCCACAAACTTTGGCCACCACGGCCGGTTCCTGTCGGGTCACCGCCCTGGATCATGAAACCTTTAATGACTCTGTGAAAAATCACACCGTTGTAATACCCTTTGTTTACCAATCCTACGAAATTTTCGCAGGCCTTGGGTGCCACATCGGGATACAATTTAATCTCTACATTACCCTGCGTCGTTTCTAAGACAACAACGGTATCCTTTTTTACCTTCATTTGATCTTCCCCGATTGCTGGTTTATTAGAAAATAATGTCATTAACACAATGAGACTGACAGGCAAGATCGCCCCCCAATAGAATTGTGACGTCTTTAACATTTCATGATCCTTTCTGTTCCTGCAATATTTGAATGGATTACTTACTATGCCCTGTAATTGGTTTATTGTATTAATTTTTATGGCGGAAACAAGCATTATGTTGCACTTACCCGTATTACCGATCTGACGACCGAGAAAAGACTTGTGTAAAGTGAAAATGGTGTGTTACTATAGCACTTCAAATTTGGAGAAAAACTATGACAAAACAGCAAAATTCCCCTAAGAAACAAATCAACGGAGCGGAAGCCCTCATCAAGTGCCTGGAAAATTTCGGTGTTGAATACATTTTCGGTCTTTCCGGCGGAGCGGCCATCCCTATCTTCGATGCCTTAGTCGGATCCAAGATCAAACTCATTTTAGTCCGCCATGAACAGGGCGGTACTCATATGGCCGACGGATATGCCCGAGCCACTGGCAAACCTGGAGTGGTCCTGGTTACCAGCGGACCCGGAGCCACCAATACCGTAACCGGTATTTTAACAGCCCAAATGGACTCCGTTCCCATGATCGTGCTTTGCGGGCAGACCATCACCTCCATGCTCGGCAAAGATGCCTTTCAAGAAGCTGATATTTCCGGGATCACCATGCCCGTCGTCAAACACAGCTATTTGGTTAAAGAAACAAATACTATTCCCCGTATTATTAAGGAAGCTTGGCAAATCTGCCAAACCGGACGTCCAGGCCCAGTGCTTTTGGACCTGCCTAAAGACATCACCTCCGCACCTTTTACAGGTGACACCTTAGATCCTGAAATGGATATTCCCGGATATAACGTACCCGGCAAAGCCAACAGATCAGATATCCAAAAAATGGCCAAAGCCTTCATGGGCGCAAAAAAGCCATTACTTCTCGTTGGTCATGGTGCCGTCATTGCCCGGGCCGGTGAATCCGTCAAGAAACTTGCGGAAAAACTTAACGCGCCCGTAACCAACACCCTTTTGGGTAAAGGGGCATTCCCGGAAACGCATCCGCTCTCGTTAGGCATGTTAGGCATGCACGGCACGGCGTATTCCAACAAGGCCCTTATCAATTGCGATTTGATTTGCTCCATCGGTTCCCGATGGGATGACCGGATCAACGGCAACAATGCGGAATTTTGTGTCAATGCGAAAAAACTGCACATTGAAGTGGATCCAGCAGAAATCAACAAGATCGTGAAGGCTGACGCTTATGTGATCGGTGATGCCAAAGAAGTGGTTGATGAATTAATTAAGTTGGTGGAACCGCTGGATACAACTCAATGGCTCAAAGAGTTGGAATTCTTCCGTAAAGAATATCCGTTGAAGTATTCCAATGCTAAAGGACTAACCGCGCAATATGTGATTGATGCCTGTTATAAAGTGACCAAAGGCCGGGCCATTGTCACCACTGACGTTGGTCAGCACCAAATGTGGGCTGCGCAATTTTATCTGACCGACAAGCCCGATTACTGGCTCTCCTCCGGCGGCGCTGGAACCATGGGCTACGGATTTCCAGCCGCAATCGGCGCGCAATTTGGAAAACCCAAGGACCTTGTGATTGCGATTGTCGGTGACGGCGGATTCCAAATGACTTTAGCTGAGCTTTCTACCGCGTTTATCCATAAGCTGCCGGTAAAAATCCTTATTATCGATAACAAATATTTAGGCATGGTGCGCCAATGGCAGGAATTATTTTTCGACAACCGGCTTTCAGGCGTGGATTTAGAAGGCAATCCGGATTTTATTAAATTAGGTGAAGCTTACGGTATAAAAGGGTTTCATATCCATAACGCCGAGCATTGCGAAAAGGTCATGAAAGAAGCCATGGATTATTCCGGCCCTTGCGTGATCCACGCAGAAGTTATAAAGGAAGACAACGTGTTTCCGATGGTTCCGGCTGGAAAATCGGCGTATCACATGATTATCGAAGCCCCAACGACCAAATTAGAAAAACCGACTGGGAGTACGTAACGCGTCGCGATACGTAAAACGTGTAACGAATTCATTACACGTACACGGAATACGTGAAACCTAGTACGCTATCATCAAGGAATACTATGACTGAAATAAAAAAGGAACCTACTCATACCATCAGTATTTTAGTGGCAAACAAACCCGGCGTTCTTGTGCGTGTGGCCCTTGTTTTTGCACGGCGCGGGTACAATATCGATTCCCTGGTGGTTTCAGCGACAGTTAATCCCAAATACTCCCGCATGACAATCACAGCCAAAGGAAGTCCCGAGACGCTTGATCAAATCATTAAAAACGTCGATAAGCTGGTCGATGTCATTCATGCCAGTGAACACGACCCGTCACATTCGATCGATCGCGAATTGGCCTTGATCAAAGTCAAAGACACTCCTTCTCACAAGGAGGAAATAACGAAATACAGCAAGAAGTACCATGCCAAGATTGTCGATGAGACAGAAAAGGCCCTGATCATCGCCCAAAGCGGGACAACCGTAGAGCTTGATGAGTTTGAGGCCATCCTTAAAAAGATGGGGATTTTAGAATACGTCCGTTCTGGAAAACTGCTTATGGCCAGAGGCAAGGAAGAGACTTAAGGGGCCCATTCCCAGACTGTCGATGTGAGATTTGTAATAAAAAAACCGAAGATTTTCTTCGGTTTTTTTGTTTTCCTGACATCTCTCAAAGTCTTTCATTGATATTTTGGGTCAGCAGCCTCATCTCCCTTATCTGCAAGACTGCATGGCAAGATTTTGGGCATTTCCCTGGGCGGAAGGATCACAAACGCAATTTCCATGGCATCATCAGAGTAATCAATCGATGAAATACGGCAGCGGTCCATATCGACCGTAGGGTGATCGATTCCTAAATATTGGACGATTCCCGAACGAAGGGCCGCCCATTCCAGATGGAAAATAAACTGCTTTTCCTCATCGTCCCCTAAATTCAACTCCCTTGCCACAGTGGGCAGATCCAGCTGGAGAATTTCTTCAAGAGTCTTACCGCGGCAATAGGCATTAAAATCCGCCCCCCCCGCAATTTCCCGGGAACAAGTGATCTTGGCAAACTCAAATTTGATCAATCGGCCGGTGGAATCTAAATGGATATTCAATCCTGATGAACTGTCATTGCAAGGCATAAATACACTCTTCCCATTAATGTTGACAGCTGTAGTATAGGACGGTTTACTGTTTTGGCAAGTTAGAAATCTGCGCCCGGGCCGATTGCGCCAAGAGCTGCATGGCGGGATCCGAATCAAAAAGATGTTCGGATTGTTCAATAATCTTCAAGACTTCCCGAGGG
>JAEUSC010000156.1 GCA_016789035.1 Candidatus Omnitrophota bacterium | reverse complement strand
GAATCGATTGTTGGAACGGGTGACTCAGGAGGCTATGGCCAAAGGGGTGAAGCATCCGCTCACTCTTTCCCTTCAGGTTAATCCGGAGCAAAAGACAATTGTCTTAAGCGATATCTATAAGAATCCCGCAATTAATGAAGTAAAGATGGTCGGTGAATTGCAGTCAATATTAAGCAGCAATTTTAAAGGGTACGATTTAGTTATCCCCAATAATGTTCAGCCTCATTTGGCTAGCCAGGTTAGCCGACGCTTTGGGGAAGTGGAGATAGAAGGCATTGTTGGTGGAACTCCCAAATTGGCCAATGCGGCAAGAAATAGAGAGTTGGCTCTGGGTGAAGTATTACCCACAACTAAGCCCAAGAATTTAATAGAAGCTCGCATGCTGCCGTTTAGAAATGGGGTTTACAGCATTGATTTCCGAGTCAGAAATATTCAGCCGGCAAACGCCGGTACATCCCGCGATTCCGCGATGCTATCGGATAATGCCTTAGAAATAATCAATGATAAAGCCAAAGCATATTTCACTGATATTTCGAATTCTGGCCGGGTGATTAAAGGGACAACAACCGTTGCTGGTCAGGGGATCAAGCAAGAAATTTCAGGAGCCGTTCAATCAGGTGATCTGAAATGGAAACCGCTGGCTCAACTTTCTGGAAACAACCAAGTCAAGCGTGCTGATATCGTTCAAAATTTAACAACCGGAAATATTTACAGTATCAGCAATGTCGTTTTGACTGGTGCTGATAATCAGAATCAGCCCATCGGGGAAATACGATTACGAGAAATCGGCGGAGCAGTCGCCGGGGAACAAACATTGCTTTCTCGAGAAAAAGTTAACATAAATGAATGGGCCAGACTCGAAGTAGCCTCCGCCGCTCAGCCGCTCAAACAGATTTCCAATGATTCTATCAACCGGGCAATGCCTCGCGCTGATCAGGCGATATTGAGTGGTCAAGATGTACGAAGCGAGGCAGAAAAACGAGTTGGCAACTTAACCGGATTGCTTAAAGATCTGGCAAAAAGCACTGAAGAACTAAAACAGAGAATTAGTAATGGTAATCCACAATCTGAAATTGATGAACAAACTAATGAGGTGAAGAACAGGACTCTGGCCGTTCTTCGTGAAGTGCCGGCAGTGGAAGAGCCTGGTGAAACGCCCGATAAATTTGTTTTAGGAACTTTGAACCATAATTTAAAGAATAAGTTAACGCCGGCAACACAGATGTCCTTATTTCTGGGCATGGCAAAAGATAAAGAAGGTAAAATTAAGGAAATTGAAGGAGTAGAAAAGGGAATTTCCTACAGTGGGGAGGTTTTAAAGACATTATTAAATTTCACAAGTTCGGAAGTAAATGAGGCTGACATTGATCGGAATAATCGTCAGCCGATAATTAAAATTGAGAAATTTATGGAGTCAAGAGCAGCTGATCAGGCGATGTTGAGTAGTATTGATAGTGCGCCGATCATGTTTAATCTTTTCCGTGATACTTTGGCCCAGGTTCGTGCCAAGGACAGAAGTGATGTCATTCGCGGTGAGTTTAACGGCAGAGATGATATGACAATCATGCTAGTTGGCGCAGAAACAGAAGAATTGCCTTTGAGTCTTAAGAAAGAAATGCCAAAGGCAAATATTATTGTTGTTAACCCTGGATTTGAAGCTGAAAATAAGAATGATGGCCAACAAAAACCATATCAAGTCATCAGGCGTCCAATCCAAGAGATCAAACCAAATACAACAATTGATGGTGTTGAAGTTAAAGAAGCACAGATGATCTTTAGTTCAGGTTTGTTTAATAATGAATATAAAGGAGAAATTCAAGGAACGAATAATGACATTTATGGTCAGATGGTTGGTTCCATGAAGAGTTTGCTTTCATCTGATGGGAAAATATTCATCACAACAGGTGAACAATCAAATCCAGAGTTGGAAAATTCTTTCAAAGAGTCTGGATTAAAGGTTTCTAATTTGACCGAAGCGGCAAATCTTTCTTCAATAAAAGGAATGTATGTTGCCCAAAAACCGTCAGCCGACCAGGCCATGCAGGCCAGCGATGATTCCAAAAGAGTTAATCAGGTCCGCCAGATTGCACAGCAGATCACCGTAAAAGTTAATCCTTCGATTAGTGACGCACAAAAGACTGCCAAAAAATTGGATGAGTTATACCGTACTAATGGATCACCTCAGGAAATTAAAAAGTATGAGAATCAATTGCAAGCCCAGGCCAGCCAAGCCTTGAGCTTAACCGGCGAATTCCTCGGGGCCCAAAAGGAAATGTCTCCGGAGTGGTTAGTCGGCAAGACAGCGGATAATAGCATCCGAAACAACATCACACTTCTCGGCGTCCTGCCGAACGCGAATAACTCTCAAAAACCAGAACTGATTGGTCAGGTCATGAGAGATCTCAATGCTGCTGCCACAACATTAAATACTCTTCCTAAAATTCAACAGATTGTGTTGGATGACAATGAAGGACGGCATTCGACGATCAATGTGGAAAAATCATTGCAGGCGCCGACCCGCTCAAGCGATCAGGCGATGCTGTCAAGTACAGCACCGTCAAATTTTGCCAGCAAGACTTACCAAGAGTTTGGTTCCTTCTTTGCGGATCATGGAATTGAGGCTGTGAAAACAGATTCCGATCAGGCGCGTAAATTTACAGTAATCGCTCCTAAGGCATCCAACCGTATTCCCATATCGGAAAAGTCTGTTTTAGACGAAAATGGGCAGCCGATGATGTTGGAAGGCAAACCAGTTGTTTTAAAGCAATACATCTCTTCGCGAAACGCCTATCTGTCTTTGGAAATTAAAGGTGCCGGTAAAAATGGCGGGGATACTCCGGTAGCTGCTCTGTCGCATGACTTGGTTTTCAAGAACAATGCGCAAGGCCAAGCAACCGAATTAGAAGGGGCGATCATTCGTTCTCGGTTGACCAGTGAGAAATTCCGCCAGCAGGGATTAAGCAAAATTCTTATAAAAGAAGCCGTAAAATTGTATGGGTCTCTTTATACGGGCTTGGATTCTCTCAGTGTTAAAAATGGCGAACCATTATATACGCATTCACCTTTGGCAATCAGCTCAACCAATGGAATGATGGCGGATCCTGAATTAAAGTTTATCCCGGTTGTTTCTGCGGGGACAACCAGAGAGTTCCAGAATTATAAAATTGTACTTAATCAAAAAGTCTCTGACCAAGCCATGCTGTCCAAGGTTGATGGTTTGACCCGCGACAATTTGAGTGTCGCCCAGGAGCAGATTGCCCGAAGCGTCAATACGGACCGTAAGATTTACTTGTTGGAATCCAATCCGGCCAAGCCCAGCGAAGTTGTGGCCCGCCGTATTGAGACCGCTAATGGTCCTATTCGAGTGGCCAATGAAAACCCTGTTACGGGTGACACCCTAAAACAGATGGTTTTATCCAGTAAAGCTGACTTTGTCGGTAACAGTGCGGCTGTTAACGCCTTATCTGCGCAAGACGCAGAAATCAGAAGTTTCGTTCAGGGAATTTCAATTCAGGAAAAAAATGCTCCGCAGAAGGCTCAATACGCTGTTGTGGCCAATACAACAGGAGCAACCACAGGCGATAAATTCGCTCGTCCTCACACGACAACAGACAGCCCCATGGCCGCTCCCGCGGTTGCCCCGGCTGTAATTTCTGATCGCCGCAGAGAAATTCAAGCGGCACCGAATGCAACTAAGGGCTTTGATTGGGTAAAGTCGTTACCTAATGATAAAGAACGGGTCCGGGCCATGGTTGGCGCGTATAAACAATATTTCAATGCGGCGGATCTCACCGCGAAGCAAAATGCAGCCCAAGAGATACTCGATTTATCAACGGCAATGCGGGATGTCCCTCTGAGCTACAATGCAGGTCTCATTGTTAACGACTTTGCCAACAAAGGGCTTATCCTCCAAATCAACCCAAATGAAGATGTTTCTGAACTGAAGAGTTTGATTGAAAGGGTAGACGGGGCCTTGGCCAAAGCGGATGCGGCAGGATCAAACGAAATTAGCCACGATGTATCGTTAATACCAAACAAGAAGGCTGATGATGAGCGCAATGCCCTGATGGCAGAGCACCAGTCTTTATTTAACCAAGCCTTTGCATCCATGGCGCTGCGGCCGGACGCCGGTGAAGTCAATGTAAATAAAGACATTAATCAGGTTAATCCCCGACCCTTTAAAGATTCAGCCATGCTTTCGGAAACTCCGGAAAATAACCCCGGGGCCTATGTCGTGGGCTATTCCTTACCGGAAACAACTCAGCAAATCAATGTAGAAAAAGCCGCAACAGCCCCAATGGAGATTCGTTCTTCCGCGGTTGGTCTCACTGCTGGCATGCCCTCTTCAGTAATTGCAGGCAATCAGCAAGGATCTGCGAAAGCGACCGCCACATCCACCGATCGGACTTTTGTGACAGCTCAAAATCCCGGCGCTTTCTTAAGCGGCGGCTCTGTTCCCACGGCAATGATGGAATCTAAGGATGGCCGCACCGCTGGTATGGGCAAGGATACCGGAGCATTTCTGAGTGGCGGTTCGGTTCCCACAACCATGGTGCAGGACACAGGGGCGTTCTTAAATGGCGGTTCCGCGGTTGTTAATGCGAATGTTCCCACACGAACGATCGGGGCATTGAGAGAATCCTCAGCTTCTAATGAGTCTTTAATTCAACTGCCGAGCGGCAAAGATGTCGAGTTTGTTTCCTCTGATAATCTAACCAATATGGCGGCCGAATCGGCTAAGACCGGCGCGCTTTTGTTGGAATTGACCGATAACGGTTTGAATGTCGTTAGTGTCAATGGCAATAATGAAGCAATTCGACAGCCCATTGCCCAGAACGCGGCCATGGAGTTATTAAGACAAAAGGGCGCAAAAGTCATTGTTCCGAAGACAGCCAAGATGGCCGATTTCGGGAATGATTTCCGTAAGGCTCTTAAAGATTTCTTCTTTGGTAAAGGTAAAGAAACGGCTAAGTCCGAAGAAGTTGTGGCTGACCGGTTCAAAGTGATGGGTTCCAGCCAGAAGGAATTGTCTTTCACTCCCGGGGCTCCGGCTCAAGGTGCCGACGAATACTCGGTTAAAGCGTTAAACGTTACGGTTAACAAAGCCTTATCCGCAAATCCTGTTGAATTGGTGTTGATCAGCGCCAAGGAAGAAAGTCAACTGGCCCAATCTTCAAAAGTTCCGTTGATCCGCTATAAGAGCGGCGAGTTCTTTAATGCTTCTACGGGCTGGGCGCTGGCTCCAACCGAAATGGCTGATTTGATTTCTCAAGGGGCCAAAATTTATCGGGTTGTCAGTGACGAATTGCGTTCGGCCACACGGACTCGCAGCACTGAACAAACGGAAAAATTGGCCTATTTGGGCGAGAATCTCTTGAACGCGTTTGTGAAATTCCTGACAGGAAAGCCTGCCGGTTCAGAAACCGCCGCCGCCGATGAAGTTGCGCCGGTGATGCCTTCTGTTTCAGTGTCGGCAGTGACAGGAGATGTTCCTGTCCAATCGCCTAACCGGGCTTTGGACATTTCGCCTGCGGATATCCGCAGCGGTTCCAATTTCCGGGATAAAACAAGGGAAACGTTGACAGTTGTTCAGAAGCCCGAGGATCGCTCTTTGAGCAGCGGTC
>JAEUSC010000128.1 GCA_016789035.1 Candidatus Omnitrophota bacterium | reverse complement strand
CGAAGTGAGGATGCACCTGGAATCAGCTGGCTTGATGTATGATTGACGTTCAAGCCGATTCCGAGGACCACAAATTTCATTTGATCGACTTCGGCACGCAATTCGGTCAAAATTCCGCAAATCTTTTTATTATCAATCAGTAAATCATTCGGCCATTTGATGGCAGGCTTGAGCCCGGTTGATTTCTCTACAGCTTGAGCTACAGCAACTGCGCTTAACAGCGTAAGTTTAGACAAATCCGTAGGGGAAAGTTTTGGCCTTAAAATCACCGAACAGTAAATGCCCTTATTTTTTACAGAGACCCAGCTTCTTCCTAAGCGTCCGCGGCCTTTCGTTTGCGTCTCGGCACAAATAACCGCACCTTCAGCCAACCCTTCCATTCCTAATCGAAAGGCCTCGTCCATCGTTGAATCTAAAGTCTCAAAATAGAAATATTCGGAACCGACGATTTGGGTTTTGAGATCAAAATGAACTTCCGTGGAGTACAATTTATCCGGCGAGGAAACTAACTTATAACCTAAATGCGGGACAGCCTCTATCTCATAACCGTCTTTACGCAATTCCTGGATGTATTTCCAGATGGCTGCCCGTGAAATATTTAAAGATCGGCTGATGTCCTCACCGGAAAGATGGGTTGGAGAATTCTTAAGAAAATGAATGATGCGATCTTGCACGTTCTTAATCCACCATTACGGACGTTATTGCCTTAATTGCTCTACACTCTTTTTAAGCTGATGCGCAAAAGCGTCAATTTCTTCCTGTGTACTCCAGCGTCCGAGCGAGACTCTCAATGAGCCTAACGCCAATGCATCGGAAAGCCGAATGGCTTTTAGTACATCTGAGGGCTTTAAAGATCCGGACGTGCATGCGGATCCCATAGACGCACAGAATCCATTCATATCCAGGCTCATCAACAGCGCCTCGCCATCGACTCCTTCAAATGAAAAATGCGCGTTATTCGGCAAACGCTGCGATGGATGCCCATTGAGCCTGGAGCCATCAATGTTATTTATTACAAAATCAATCAGACGGTCGCGCAACTGAGTTTGTTTTTGCATCTCCCCGGGCAGTTGCTGACGACAAACATCAATGGCCTTTCCCATACCTACGATCCCCGGGACGTTATGCGTTGAAGCCCGGCGGTTCCGTTCTTGATCACCTCCTAATAGCCATGCGGACAATCGGCTGCCCTTGCGCGCATAAAGTCCGCCCACGCCTTTGGGACCATAAAACTTATGCGCTGAAAAGGAAAGAAAATCACAGTTTAACTCATTCACATTAACAGGCAGATGTCCTACTGTCTGACAGGCATCGACGAGAAACAGGACATTATGGGCTTTTGTGATCATCCCAATTTCCTTTATCGGCTGTATGGTTCCAATCTCATTGCTGGCGTGCATAACAGCCACCAGGATTGTCTGAGGGGTCATCGCACTCTTAATGTCTTGAGGATCAATCTGTCCAAATCTATCGACCTTAATAAAGGAGACATCAAAACCCATACTTTTAAGCTCTTGCGCCGGTCGGATAACGGAATGATGTTCTATTGAAGAAATAAGGATGTGTTTTCCCTTTTCCCTAAGCGCTCTAGCCACTCCAAATAAGGCCAGATTATTTGATTCTGTGGCCCCTGAGGTAAAAATAATTTCCTCTGACTGGGCTGAAATGCTGTTTGCCAAAATTTCTCGGGCATCTTCAATGGCCTTGCGGGCCTTCTGGCCGTAATAATGCGGACTTGAAGGGTTCCCAAAATCATCCTTCAAATACGGCATCATGTCTTCAATAATTTTGGGGTCAACGGAAGTTGTTGATGCGTAGTCCAAATAGACGCGTTTCATTTCTTTTCCTTTTGGAAAACATCATAGAAGTAAAGAAATTAATTGTCAACGTGAGATTCGTAAGTGGTTTACAATTAAAATGAGGGGCAAAAAAATCAGCGGGAGGATTTATTGTCTTGTAATTCTTGAATCAAGGCCTGAATCTTAGAATTTTGCATTAACTTTTGAAGCTTTGGATCATTGGCAACACTCTCCATATTGTTGGAGTTGACGGCCGCCGTTAATTGCTGAACAAAATTAGGGTCAGATACCAAGGACAGAATTTCAGGATCTTCCGCCATGGCTTGGACAGCTTTCATGGTGTCCGGATTGGCCATAATCTGACTCTGCATGGCCGCAACTTGTCCGGAAAAGCCCGACGATCCAGGAGTTCCAATGGCAGATGTGGGTGTCGCCTGTGGCAATTGTTGGGTGGAAATATTTCCGTTGGAAATACTTACAACATTTGATTCCGGCAACTGCAACCGCCCCAAATTTTCCGTCTGCAGGATGTACGTCCCTTTCTCAAAAGAAACAAGCTCGCCCTTAATAACAGATCCATCTTTTAGAGTAATATTTTTTGCCGAACCGGCAAAACTGGCAGGCACTGCGATTACGATAAAAGCTATTGAGAGGAGTCGTTTTTGAATCACGGTAAAAGTCTATCACGCAAAACAATAAATTCAAAACAGGAATTCATTTGACCAGAATACTGCTTTACTTCATGAAAAATGCTGGAGGAGAGAATTGAACTCTCATGAGGTCGCCCTCACTGGTTTTTGAGACCAGCGCGTATACCAATTCCGCCACTCCAGCGTCAAACGTTTACATTTTAAGGATTATTAATCCTTTTGGTGGACCTGAGGAGGATTGAACTCCTGACCTCTTGCATGCCATGCAAGCGCTCTCCCAGCTGAGCTACAGGCCCGTATATAATCTAGTTATTTCAAAAGAACTTTATATTCAGCAATTTTGAATCATTTTGAGGAAGCCAATATAACATCGACCCTTAAATTTGTCAAACGCTCCCTAGACGATGAATCAACCATCCGCTTTATCACTTTTCTGGCTGTCGTGACGCAACTGGCCACATGCCGCCGCCACATCCCTACCTCGGGGCGTACGTATCGTTGCGTGGATTCCGGCCCCTTCCAATTGATTTCGAAATTCTAGCATCTCTTCACGCGATGGGGTTTTGTGGTCAAATTCGGAAACAGGATTATAAGGAATCAAATTCATTTTACAGACAATACCTTGAAATGATTTCTTAAGACTTTGAACCGCTTTCGCGGTACAAGTCACGTCCTTGATCAGAATATATTCAAATGTGATCTGCCGTTTGGTCTGTTTAAAATGCTCCCGGCAAGCCGCAACCAGGTCATCAAAAGGATATTTACGGTTAACAGGCATCAAAAGATTACGCGATTCGTTATCGTATCCATGGAGCGAAATCGCCAGTTCAATCTGCAAATTTTGTTTGGCCAATTCTTTAATCTTCGGAACTAATCCAACGGTGGAAATGGTAATATGCCTGGCTCCAATACCAATGCCTTTATTGGAATTGATAATCTTTATCGCTTTAAAAAGATTATCGAAATTATCCAGCGGCTCGCCGGTCCCCATAAAAACTATATTGGTCAAAGGTTTTTGGTGTTTTAGTGCCTCTTCTTTGACATGCAGGACCTGAGTCACGATTTCAGCACATGTCAAATTTCTCGACCACCCGCCGATTCCGCTGGCACAAAAGCGGCAGCCAAACTTACAGCCCGCTTGGGTCGAAATGCACGCTGTTGTCCGCGTTTGAGTAGGAATAAGAACGCTTTCAATCTTCTCGCGGTCCGAAAGATCAAAAAGGAACTTAGTTGTTCCTTCCTGAGAAATTTTCTTTTCCGCAATGGCGTTAGGGCCACAGAGAAAATCTTTAGCCAAACGTTCCCGCAGCTCTTTGGGGAGATTGGCCATTGTGCCAAAGCCCCATGCACTTTTTTGATATATCCATTCAAAAATCTGTATGGCGCGAAAAGGCTTCTCGCCGATCGAAACAAAATAGTTCTCCAGCTCTTCCAGGGAAAAATTACGAATGTCTGGATGTGGACTGTCTGCCGGTTTCATGATTGATTTCGCTTAGTGGAAGGGAAAAACTCAAAGATCATTTCTCATTAAACTCGCCGATCGAACGGTATTTGTTATAACGCTTGTCTTTGAGTTTCTCTGGAGGAAGAACGGAAAGCTCATCTATATATTTAACAATGGATTTGGTTAATGCCTCCGCCACCTGTTCCGGAGCACGGTGAGCGCCTCCCGGTGGTTCAGGAATGATTTCATCAACGATTCCAAATTTTACAAGATCTTCTCCGGTCAACTTCAATGCTTCGGCCGCTTCTGAGGCTTTCAACGCACTTCTCCACAAAATGGAAGCGCAACCCTCGGGTGATATGACAGAATAGTACGCATTTTGAAGAATGAGCACTTTATCAGCAACGCCAATGCCTAGGGCGCCACCACTTCCCCCTTCGCCGATAACTGTCGCAATAATGGGCGAGTCGATATCCAACATATCCCGTAAATTTTCGGCAATGGCCTGAGCCTGGCCGCGTTCTTCAGCCCCCACGCCCGGATAAGCGCCAGGAGTATCAATAAAAACTACAATCGGGACACGAAACTTACCTGCCAGTCTCATTAATCGAATAGCTTTGCGGTAACCTTCGGGGTGAGCGCAACCAAAATTACGCATGACATTTTCTTTTGTGTCTCTCCCCTTTTGATGCCCCATCGCCATGACTCTCCGGCCTTCGATGGTCGCAAAACCTCCGATCAAAGCCAAATCGTCGGCAAACAAACGGTCGCCGCGCAATTCCATAAAGTCCGTTGTGATCATGCGAATATAATCGAGAGTATACGGACGATGTGGATGTCTGGCAATTTGGACTCTTTGCCAAGCGGAAAGATTTTTATAAACATCCTCTTTCATCTTCTGCAATTTTTGTTCAAGTTTATTAATCTCCGGGGCCATATTGATTTTCTTAGATCCGGCCTCAGACATCTGCTTAATGTCTTTAAGTTTATTTTCAAGCTCAACAATGGGTTTTTCAAAATCGAGAAAGCTCATCCCTACCTCACAATAATCGCATTAATCTTGAATAACAACTTCCGTTCCCATGGGTATCAACGTGTACAACTCTTCTACTTCTTCATTTCTCATACGGACACATCCAGCAGTCACCTGCTGTCCGATTTTATCTGGTTCGGTTGTACCATGAATTCCGTAACCGGCAATATCAAACCCCATCCAGCGAGTGCCCAACACATTCGCCGGACTTTCCGGAGGAACAACCGCCCCGCTCTTAAACCAAACGGGGTCGACAATTTTCGACGTAATCTTAAATTTCCCGACAGGGGTGCTATTGTTTAAGCCTGTTGAAACGTTATATACCTTGACGACTTCATTTGCGCTTTTTAATATCAAGATATTTTGAGATTTATCGACAAATATACTAAATTTTCCCTTCCAGATACGAAGACGCTGACCCGCGCGGATCACATCATTGCTTAACCCATTATTCTGTTTGATCAATTCAATGGTTGTTCCGTATTGTTTAGAAATCTTGCCTAATGAGTCACCGGGTTTGACTTCATAAAATTCGGTATTGGGCGTTTCCATATTCGATAAAATAATTCCAAGGTTAATATTCCCCAGATTGGTCTGCACAGCCTCCATCTGATCAAAATCGGAAAACTCATTCACAACTTTCTGATATATCGCCTTTGCTTCTAATTTCTGACCCGATGCTTCCAAACGAACCGCTTCCTCATAAAGTTTTTTTGCTTCGGAAACAGCGACTGGTGCAGATACGGAAGGCTGCGAGGAATTTCGGCGGTTTAAAAATACGACAAGGGCCAGAACAACAATTATAACTGCTCCTGCAATAAAAATGAGTTGTCTATTCACGATCTATCTCCTGATGTGAAATTAATAAAGCATTAACGCTAAAGATAGCCCTAGAAAAAGACCAACAAATACCTGGAAAGGGGAGTGACCAAGAAGCTCCGCCAGACGGTTTGATTCAATTCTGCCCTTCCAATACATATCTTCCATAATTTTATTTAGAACACCCGCTTGTAATCCCGCCGCCCTGCGTACACCTTGAGCATCAAACATGGTAATCAAGGCAAAAACAGAAGCCACCGCAAAAAGCCCGGAACGGAATCCATACTCCAACCCAACCGTTGTTGCCAATGCTGAGACACCAGCAGCGTGACTCGACGGCATTCCTCCTGTCCCAATAAACCATCGAAACTTAAGCCTTTTTTCTTGGATTACTCCCAATACAACTTTAATCGTTTGAGCAATAAACCAAACGGTTAAGGTAATTACTAGAATTTTATTATGAGAAATGTCTTTGAAGGATGTCTCTAGGGCTGTCGGTTGCATAAAAATTACGTGGGCATGTAAGATTGATCTTGTAAACACTCCCCTAGAAAAGTAAAATTTGACTCTAAATAGTTATTATGATAGATTTCATTATAACTTTGGACAATGAAATTGCAAGGTCTTTCCCCTCACATTTCCTTGCACTCTAGGTCCCCCACCTTAGAGTCTAATAACCACCGCCATACTCCGTAGCTTAAGCCATTTTATATGTTAGCTAAAATAAACAGTTTTGGAATTCTTGGACTTGATGCGTATCCCGTTACAATTGAAGTAGATGTAAGCTCCGGCCTTCCTGCAACGACTATTGTAGGGCTGCCAGATGATTCTATAAGGGAAAGTAAAGAACGCGTACGCTCGGCTATAAAAAATAGCGGATATGACTATCCTGCCCAAAGGATCATCATTAACCTTTCTCCAGCGGATGTTAAGAAAGAGGGTCCTTCCTTTGATTTGGCCATTGCCTTGGGCATTCTAGCGGCTAGCCAACAGATTGACATGAGCCGAATTTCGTCGCTGGCTTTCTTAGGGGAACTTTCACTCGACGGTCAATTGCAGCCTGTCAATGGAGCGTTGTCCATTATTCTAGGCGCCATCGACAACAAAAGCATATCTGCAATCGTATTTCCCACAAAAAACCAGGAAGAATGCTCAATAACAGACAATATTCCCATTGTATGCGCAAAATCACTCAAAGAAGTGGTTTACTATACCCATTGTTCGGACAATTTACCTTATATTGAGATCAAAATGGAGAACCCTCTTAACCAGACATCACCAAATGATTTAGATTTTGCAGATGTTAAAGGACAATATCATGTTAAACGCGGCCTTGAAATTGCTGCCGCTGGCGGCCATAATTGTCTTCTCATTGGTCCTCCGGGAAGTGGAAAAACTATGTTAGCTCAAAGGTTCCCCACCATCCTTCCGGATATGACGAAAGCGGAAATTCTCGAAACCACAAAAATTTATTCTGTACTTGGCCAACTAAAGACCAATCAACGTTCGATTAACCAGCGACCTATTCGATCACCACACCACACCAGCTCTGCAATTTCTCTGGTAGGCGGGGGTTCAAACCCTCGCCCGGGAGAAGTTACTCTCAGCCATAATGGCGTTCTGTTTCTGGACGAACTGCCAGAGTTTAATCGTAACGTTCTAGAAGCCCTTCGACAACCCTTGGAAGACCGTGTGGTGACAATCGCTCGCGCCAGTAGGACAGTCCAATTCCCGGCACAGTTTATTTTCATTGCTGCTATGAATCCATGCCCTTGTGGATGGCTCATGGACACCCAAAGGCGATGCCAATGCCAGCCGCAACAAATTCAGAGGTACATGAGTAAAATATCCGGCCCACTTTTGGACCGTATTGACCTTCACTTGCAAGTCCCAAACCCCAAGCCCCATGAACTTCTGTCAAGCCATTTGGCAGAAAATTCCTTAATCATAAAGAAACGGACGCTTGCCGCCAGAGATAAGCAAACGACACGATTCCACAATACAACCATTAATTGCAACGCCCAAATGGATCACCAAAAAACAAAGCGATATTGCACCTTAAGTATGGAATGCCAAGACCTATTAAAGGAGGCCATCGAGAAATTGGGGTTGTCGGCCCGCGCCCACGATAAAATCCTACGGATAGCACGGACCATCGCGGATCTTGATGAAAACCAGAACATCAACCTTGCACATTTAGCCGAGGCTATCGGGTATCGAAATCTGGACCGCCATCATCATTAACGGTCATAAAAAAAATGTATAAGTTATTTAGAGACGGCAGGATTGTAGTGGATCGAAAGATAATTTTTGACTTTGCGGTATTGAGCAATCAAAAAAACAAAAAATGACAGTCGAAACTGAGCTGTCATTAATGCAAAAGTTTTAAAAAGGACCTTTTGTTTATACTGGCAATCCTTTAACGTCTTATAGGCCTCGCTAAAACTGTAACCCAGCAACTGTTCCATGCCCAATAGATATACACTTCGTTCTTTTGCGTTTTCCAAAAACGCTTTATGTTCCTGTTGAAAAAGACTCCCCTTCTCAAAGCGCTGCCGACATTCAGAGAAGATATATACTAAAGCGTTCGCTGTCACGACTGAATTTTTACTCACAGCAACCGGATGAATAAGCCTTTCCACGAGTTTATCCTTTAAGTACTTGGCAGGAAAGTTAAAAACAATACGTAAAAAGAATTCATAGTCCATGGCGTTCTGAAAGTGAGTATCGAAATGCCCCACTTGAACACAGGATCGTCGAATCACAACCGTTGATGTGGCAATAAAATTATTTTTGAGTGCCTGTTGAATAAAACCAGTGTCCGTCTCAAAGTCAGAAGCAAACGTGTGCGCCCTGTCCTCAAAAACCTTATTAGGAATATTGTCGTGACGGACATACAAATTGCTGCAACAAAGCCCCAATGTCTTATTGATTTCAAACTGCTTTAACTGAATTGATAGTTTTTCTGGAATAAAAGTGTCATCCGAATCCAGGAACGCAATAAAGTCACCCTTTGCGGCTCGCAGTCCTTCGTTCCTTGCAAAGTAATTTCCACGATTCGGCGTGTAAATATATCTAACACGCTTATCAGTTATGCCGGCAATTGTTTCCCGGGTTGAGTCCGTCGATCCATCATCAATAACCAATACTTCAAAATCTTGATGTGTCTGTGCCAAAACACTTTCAACCGCCCGCTTCACATATTGGCTGCGATTAAACGTTGGGATAATCACACTCACAGACAAACTCATAATAAATTAAACTTCACCTTTCTTTTCTCAATCTTGATTTCACCCATCATAAAAAGCAGGACCACATAAATAGCCACAAAATTGACGGTTATGATTCCAATCTTAAACCAGTCATGCGCCATGAGCACACTTTTGACTGACGCGGTAAAAACAAGCAAAACAGCGGATATAACAAATGACGGCAATATGGATTTATACATTGTTCCATATGGCAAAGATATGACCCGACACACCACTCCCATTGAGATATGGACCCAAATAATGGAAATGACCGCATATCCGACGGTGACCGCATACAGACCGTAATGAATACAACTGACAAGCACAACAAATATTATAAAAGTATTAATCAGTCCCATTCGCAACTGAACATTCGTCTTACCAACACTCTGGTAGATCAGCCCTGAAATGGTTCCTAGAGACTGAAACATTCCGCAGAAACACAAAACCCGAACAAGGTCACTGACCGCGGACCACTTTTCTCCATAAATCACCCGGATCAATTGGGGAGCAAGAACAAAAAGCAATGTCATCAAGGGAAAGGTCAGAATGGAAATTGATCGGAGCATTTTAATATAGGCACGCTGCAATCTCTCAATATCATCATGCACCTTTGAAAGAACAGGAAACATGACCTTGCTTAAAACCCAAGAGATGTTTTGCAATGGGAGCATCATTAATTTATAAGCGAGACTATAGTAACCAAGCACTTCTGATCCCAAAAACTTTCCAATCAACATCTGGTCTAAATTACGTGCAAAATAATTGACGACCTGAAATCCTGTCAAATGTGTACTGAAAAAGAAAAAGTCTTTGAGAGAACCAATAGAAAATATAAACTTCGGCCGCCACGTTGAACTTCCCCATAGAAAGAAATTATGCAAGAGTGCGGAAACCAGCATTTGCACAACCAAACTCCAAACCCCCCATCCTTTAAAAGCCAAAAAGATCGCCACCACCCCCGATAGAAAGACCGCGCCTATATCTCGGACCATCAAGACACGGAATTCCATATTTTTCGTCAATATTGTTTGCTGCACGATCGTAAATGAAGAAAGTAAGAAGCTAAACGACAAGACAAAAATGATGGGAGACAGCTCTTGGCGATGGTAAAAATTAGCAATCAAGGGGGAACACAGACAAAAAAACAACGTCAACACGCCTCCAAAAATGATATTCAGCCAAAAAGCTGAAGACCAATGGGACTCCGTGACATGTTTTCGCTGAATTAGCGCACTGCTGACGCCCATATCAGCAAAGACGGAAGCAAAGTTTATAAAAACCATCGCCATTGCCACCAGCCCAAAGTCTGCCGGTGATAACAAATGTGCCAAGGCCACGTTAACCACAAATTGGAAGACTTGCTTAACAATCTGTCCAACGAATGACCAGGACAACCCTGCAATAGCCCTTGATTTTAAATCATCCGTCATTTTTTTCCTTGACCGTACTTTGCAGCAAAATCTTTGGCCAGCTTCTTATTTTCCATCTTTTCCAGTCTGACCATGATCTCTTCCAATAAACGCCGAACAACGCGCGGCTTCACATTTCTTATCTTAGGCTTAATAACAAAAACTCTACGACGCCACCCCAAATTATTAAATCGCTTCTTTAAATCCCGATCTTCCGTCAAATTCCACTTCTTGCTTAAGTGCGTCAAACTATTATATTCCCACGTATCAGACCATCGCAGCCGGTAATATTCTTCCTCCCAAGATTCCAATGGCGGAGCCGTAAAATGCCCCATAAAAGTCACAATGGCTTTGGGCTCCATATAGATTTCTCCACCCACCTTCTTAACATTTAGTGAGAAATCAACATGGTCACGGGTACTCATCACACCTTCGTCAAACCCACTGATTTTATTCAAAATATCCGTACGTACCAAAAACGCATGAACTTCCGTAAAACCTATCTTGCCTCTACGGATAGGCGGATTAGCTTCAAAGTGTTTCGATCCCTGTCTATGGTACTTCGTTTCTTTAATAAAACGGTGAACTATTCCATTTTTATTCTCTTCTTTAATTTCCATCTCTCCGCCCGCGTAATGAATATTTTCATGAATTGGCTTGTCCTGGCAAGTGATTGGACAGACGACGGCGCATCCCGTATCCTGCGCGCAACTGAGCATCCCGGACAACCAGCCGTCAGCAACAGAGACATCGTTTTCCACAAATGCAGCAAAAGGGGTCTTAATATGTTTTACCGCAAGATTTCGCGCCTGGTTCGGCGACAAATAATGTTCAACACGGATCAATTTGAACTTTTTTTCCGCGGACTTTTTGACCAGATAATCACGAAACTGGTCCGGAGAACCGCCATCAATATAGATCATTTCAAAAGGTACATCAGATTTTTTAAAGATGGTTTCCAGATTTTCTTCAATAAAACAGAACCGATCTCTTGGAGTAACCACGATTGTAACAAGCGCATTCGCCATTCTTATTCTCCCTTTCAACTGCATTAGTTAAGAACCGATTGATATCTTTCTATCAGTTCCGCTGTTAAACTTTTCAAGTTATAGTTAGTCTCAACAAACTTTCTTGCTGTTTTTGTCAAATTCGGCCATATCGATGGCGTATCAATGAGATACTTAATCTTTGAGGCCAAGGCAACAATATTGCGTTCCTCAACCAATAATCCCGTCATGTCATTGATGACAACTTCCTCAATAGCACCCGACTGACAAGCGACAACAGGAAGACCTACAGCCATCGCTTCTTTAATTGTATTATCCGGCCCGTTCTGATCTCCATCCTGCGCTGTAACACTGCTGGAAATAAAGATATGGGACGTCTCCAACGCATCGATAATAAATTCCTGATCCTTCGGACCCAACAATTTAATCCGGCTTGTCATATTATTTTCATGAATCAATGAGCTCAGCTGAGCATATAAGGGCCCGCCGCCAATAATCACATACTCAATATCATATCCTTCCTTGATTAAGTTTAAGACCGCCTTAACAGAGTACTCGACACCTTTCTTTTCAACAAGTCGCCCCACTGAAACGATGCGTATGGGCCCCGAACTGGAATGAAGGGACTGGCGAAATCTAAATTTTTCACAATCAATACCGGAACGATAAACCCCCGCACGGTTCGGAT
>JAEUSC010000277.1 GCA_016789035.1 Candidatus Omnitrophota bacterium | reverse complement strand
TTCGCCGCGACTTGCCTTTTCAAAAGCCGGCTCTTTATTCACAAACCGTAACGACGTTCCTAATTCTGAGGTGGTCATTTCATAACCATCCATGCTGACGAAAGATGCTCGCTCAAATGCAGGATTTCTCAAAGCAAGCTCTACTAAAGCTGTTTGCTGTTTCCAACGGTCAGCATCAAGGGTGCCCAAAAGAGCTGCCGTTACATACAACAACTCCGATGCCCCATAAACATGCTCCTTTATTTCACGTGTGGTATGAACCGCCAATTCCCTCTGGTCCCTTAAAACTGTTTCTTTAATGGCCTTTTGACTGGTCGTGACTAGCAAGACACCTAAAGATCCTAAGGGAATCACCACAACAAAAACAAGAATAAAGAAAATCTGCTGCCAAATTTGCTTGGGAATAAAATTTCTAGGAAAGGAAAATAGAGGAATCTTTCTCATATCAATTGGGCAAGGACACCCGTGGTCCTTGTTTAAATTGCTCGAAATATAAACTACTATAAATGCCACCCATATTCAAAAGATAATTATGGTCCCCCATCTCAGCCACGCGCCCCTTGTCCAAGACAATAATGCGGTCCGCCTCCATGATCGTGGAAAAACGATGGGCAATGATCAGCGTAGTTTTTCCTTTCATGTGGTGACGTATGGCTTCTTGGATCTTATTTTCTGTCAAGGCGTCAACCGCGGAGGTTGCCTCATCCAAAATTAAAACCTCAGGATTTCTTAGCAAGGCGCGGGCAATGGCTATCCGTTGCCTTTGTCCGCCGGAAAGCCGCAACCCCTTCTCAGCAATCTCTGTGGAATAACCATAGGGCAACTGATTGATAACATCCTCGGCTTGAGCAGATTTTGCTGCGTTTAACAAATCGTCCAAACCTTTTTCAGCACTGCCATACGAAATATTTTCGTGCACTGTCCCCTGAAACAAATGCTCATCCTGCAAAACAACGCCTAAACATTTTCGATAAGAGGCCATATCCAACTGCCGCAACGGCACGCCGTCTATAAAAATCTCACCTTGTTGGGGATCGTAAAAACGGAGCAGTAAATGAACCAGTGTGGTTTTACCCGCTCCGCTTGCTCCAACAATCCCAATTGTTTCGCCTTTTTCAACAACGAAACTGATATTGGAAAGTACATTCTCCGTCGAGGCATAGCCGAAACTGACGTTTTTAAATTCAATAAGGCCTTTGACCGGCTTCAAAACCACGGGAAATTTCTGTTCTAAAGGACTCTCTGGCGATCTATAGACTTCATTGATTCTATCCAAAGCGCAGACAGCATCCTGATAGGAATTTGTCATGGAAGCCATCCGCACCAACGGAGAAAATAGCATTCCCAGATAAGAATAGAATGCCACTAATTGTCCGGCCGTCATGGACTTATTCAAAACATCCATGCCACCGACCCAAAGCACGCATACAATCCCCAGAGATGAAAAAAAATCCACGCTGCCCCACAGATAAGCAGTTGAGCGATTCACCTTTGATGACGCTCTGAGAAACTGGGACTGGCGGCGCCTAAACAACTCCTGTTCATGCGGCTCACCGCCGAACGTCCTTACGGTTGCCGCAGCCTGCACAACCTCTGACACCCGCGCGATCAATTTTCCCCAAATATCGCGAAGGTCCCTGTAGTCCGATTTCAATTGAGGCAGCAGCCGCATGTGGATCCTCACAAATAACGGAACAGGTATCAAAGACAGGAAAGCCAATTTTGCATTGAGAACAAAAAGCACCCCTGCAATGAAAACCGCTGCCATCAGCGAATAAACACACTCTAAAGCATCGCTCAATAAAAAGCGCCGGATGGAATCCATATCTCCGGTAAAACGTGAAATCAACAGCGAAGGCGTAATGTTTTTGATCGATTCCAGCGACAAACGGTGGACCTGACAAAAGAGTTTCTCCCGAAGCCCGGAAATGATCATCTCCGCCAATACATTGGCCTTACATTGACGAAAGACATTGATCCAGGTTTTTAAACACACCGAAACAAAAAGCCCGGCCCCCAATAAAAACAAAAGATTCCTATTTCCCGATGGAAGAACTTCATCGATAACGACCTTGATTCCCCATGGAAAACTGAGCGATAAAATGTTGACCATCACAATGCACAGAAATAACAGGACAATGTCCCGTTTATAAGGGAAAATAAGGGTACGGAGAGTCATCATGTGCAGATCGCTTGCTGACCTTCATTTTTTGCTGGAGCGTTAGCTTTGTTTCTTTGGGCTGTCAGCTTTTGGTATTCTCTTTTGATGAATTCCGGGGCCATTTCATTAAGATAAGGCTTTTTGCACGACGGCACTCTAAAATTTCCGGCATTGCCCACAAAGGACATGAGCCGGCAGCCGCCGCTGCACATAGGCATATACGTACAATCGGTTGGACATTGTTTCCAAACATCCAAATCCCGGAAGAAAACGTGCTGACTGTTGTAATTGTCGCTACGCACGTCGCCTATGGCAAACTCCGGATGACCTAAAAGTGAATTGCATCGGTACAAGCGCCCATGCTGATCAATCGTGACCCCACTGTGTTCCCTCGTTAAAGGACATACTGACGTGGACATTCCGCTGGGCAAGACAACACCTTTGGCCGCCATGAGCTCACTAATTTTTCTGGCCGCCTGGGAAAGCGCCGCATCATGAGAATTGCTCATGCACTGCGTACCCCTAATCTTCTGCGGCTCTCCCTTCGGCCCCAACGATGGAATAAGAGGCGAGAAAGCAAACTGCCCTAACTTGTGCAAAATTCCCTGCTCTTGAAAATAATTCACTAACTTCTCTAATGGCGCAATATCTCCCTTGTCGTAACCAATCGAGATTGAAATCTTCACTAAGTCCACGCAATCTTTAATATTTCCAATAATGCGGTCAAATGTCCCGCCCCCGCCGCGCAACGGACGAAATTTATCGTGGTCATCCCCCACACCATCCATACTGATCCGTACGTTTGTTAAACCGAGTTTCTTAAATCTCTTGACCTTATCTGGCGTTAAGAGATATCCGTTCGTTTGCAGACTAAACCGAAAATGAATGTTTCTTTCCCGGCACCAGCTTTGCATTTCTTCAGAAATATGATCAATCGCCGCTGGATTTAATAATGGCTCACCGCCGTAATAATTAATATTTAAGGAGCTGTATCCCTGTTCGGTAATCCTGTTTTTAAGCCAACGAATAACTTCTTTCTGGGTGTCGTCATCCAGCTTGACCATCGTTCGCGAGCTTTCTTCAAAACAGTACGTGCATTTTAAATTGCAGGCATACGTCGTCAAAATGGTAACAAGGTATTGGGACTTGTCAGCACCGAATTTAATTCTGGATAAATGTGTTTTAAGCTTCTGAATATCTTCGTTATCATCGTTTACTAAAATCCCGGCTTGATAAAGATGCTGCAGTTCCTTTTCGTAACGCAACAATGTACCCTCATCGAGACTTACAACGCGGTCTAACACATTCTTAAGCGCCTTATCAATCTTAATTAATGCCTGTGTGCGGGTGCTATAGAGTAGAAACTGGTCTTTTTCCGGATAATCCTCCACAATGATTGTATGAAATGAGATTTTCATGTTTAAGACCCTTTCAAGAGGGACATGGTTGTTCGTAGAATTATTGAACAGCCTTTAAAAAACCGCGGAAGATTGCACAATAATCTTCCGCGGTTACTTTATAATTTATTATTCATCTTCACCATACTGGGAACTCATGGTTCCCGGGGGCCAACAACAGCTTAAGGATGCCATCTTGGTAATTTCTTCCGTACCAGCTTGAATTGTTTCCATCGTATCACCTCCTTTCTTGAGAAGTTTCATTGATGTACCAACTTTTGATGGTGTAGGTTCTTGTTGTGTTTCCAAAATATTCATCAACGTTCTGAAACTTTTGGTTCAAGGCATAAAATATAACTGGATGATAGAGAAACAATGCGGGTTGATCGTTATAAATTTCTTTATGTATTTGCCGATATATTTCCACTTCTTGCCCATGATCGCGAGATGAC
>JAEUSC010000078.1 GCA_016789035.1 Candidatus Omnitrophota bacterium | reverse complement strand
GTGTGAACATGGAAGTATCTGGCGATTAGCATCACCTGGTAGTGATATTCCGTCAGAGGAAATAACAGGAACTGATAAAAATAAATTGATTTTTGGAAATGTCTTGGATGCCTATGGAACCGATGTTTTTGGTAAAGCGATCACAATATCTAAAGAGGGAAATGACAAAAGAACCCGCTTAGGCGAATTAAATATTAAATCAATGATGGGTGAACAGGTAAATCAGAAAGAGTTTACGGCTCTGAAAGAGATATTCCCAACAGAAAAACTGAATACGAAATGATTGCGCTAAGAAAGGATATTCGGCCATCCCAAGCCAAACTGGATCAACTGGAAGTCTTTCAGGCTGCTATTGAAGAAAAAACCACTTTTGCAGAAAAAAGTGCAGAAGCAAAAAGGCTCTTTTCTCTTAGAAATACTAAGAAAAACCCTGTTTTCAAGGAGGTCAAAGCATGTCTGTCAAAAATGTGTAATAGTACCAGAAGGTGTGTTTATTGCGAAGACTCGATTGGTGATGAAGTAGAACATATATTTCCAAAAGATTTGTATCCCGACAAGTGTTTCAGTTGGGAAAATTATGTCTATGCTTGTGGACCTTGCAATGGGCCGAAAAACAATATGTTTGCCGTTTTTAAACAATCAGATGGCCAATTCATAGAAGTAAATCCCACTCGAGGAACTTCTGCTTCGCAACCTCCACCAGGTGAAGCTGCTTTAATTAATCCCAGAATTGAAGATCCGCTGGAGTTTGCAATTCTTGATCTGTCTGGTACTTTCAAGTTTTACCCTCTTCCAGATTTAGACCCAAAGAATAAAAAGAGGACAGAATACACCTACGATGATGTGTTGCGATTAAATCATGAAGAACGTGAACCTTTGCGACAAGCAAGGGAAAATGCTTTTGGCATGTTTAAAGCCCGACTCTCTGAATATGTGTCAATGAAAACTAAAGGCGTTCATCAAAATAAATTAGACAAATTGATAGACGGCATAAAAAAAGAAAATCATCCAACGGTCTGGAAAGAAATGCAACGGTATTACAATGATGATTTGTTAAAAAAAGTAGATCCTAAACTCGAAGACCTGAAAGAGCTGGAAAAACTATTTGATTCAGCACCTGAAGCATTAACCTGGTAACCGATGGCCTTCAATGAATACCTTGATGGTAGAGCTTATGATTATATAAAAGAATATTATTAATATGCTTATTATTGCACTTTAAAATCGATAAAATCACTGTGAAACCATCTCAATACTCAATACTTTCCGTCTCAATACCACTCCATGTCTGATAAAAAATTATTCCTCCTCGATGGCCACGCCTTAGTTTACAGGGCACATTACGCGTTCATTGCCAGGCCACTGATCAATTCCAAAGGCTGGAACGTCTCGGCTGTCAATGGATTCCTGCGTACCCTGTGGGAACTCCTGCGCAAAGAAAAACCAAGTCATATCGCAGTGTCTTTCGACCTGCCGTCGCCGACTTTCCGGCACAAAATGTACGAACCGTATAAGGCCAACCGCGATTCCCAGCCTGAGGATATCACTTTTGCCCTGCCCT
>JAEUSC010000077.1 GCA_016789035.1 Candidatus Omnitrophota bacterium | reverse complement strand
GGAAGTTTTTATGATTATCGGGTTATTCAGCCGCGGGGTGACCCATCGCTTAAAAGTGTGCTGGCGGCCGTCGTAACATTGAACGATCAAACCATATTCATCAAGATGACCGGTTCACAAAAAGCCATTGATGAGAACTTGCCGGCTTTCAAAGCTCTCGCACAATCTTTGGAGTCAAAATGAAGGTCATCCAGCAAATCGTCAAACATCCCTGGGTCAAAACATTGGCCTCTGTTAAAATTACGGTTGTGTGCCTGTTTCTTCTGTTTATTTTGACATTTTGGGGAACGGTAGCCCAAGTGGAGCAGGGGCTTTATGCAGCCCAGGAACGCTTTTTTGCATCTTTAATCTTTTTGGCCAAAGGATTTATTCCGTTTCCTGGTGCTCAGCTGGTCTTGTGGGTTCTGGCTGTGAATTTGCTGTGCGTCACGATGACCCGGTTTGTCCATTATTTTAAAGTCCGGTATGCGGGAATCTTGATCATCCATTTCGGTCTGCTGCTTTATTTGCTCTCTGCATTTGTGATCTTTCACGTGGCTGTGGAATCCAATATTCATTTGAAAGAAAAAGCTGGAACCAATGTTTCTTCGTCTTACATGTTATGGGAATTGGCGAGTTGGCAACAAGGGGCTCCCGATCGACGCACGGTGCATGCTTATGATGTTTCGGCCTCAACAGTCGGCCGGCATTTAAAATATAGCCACGGAAACTTTACGGTCACCACGCAACAGTTCTATCCTAATGCCCAAGCCTATTCCGCATCAAGTGACCATCAATCTAAATCAGCGCCGCTCAATGCCTCTGGAATTGCATTGTTGCAGCCTAAGGAAGCGGTTCTTGAGCGTGAGAAAAATATTGCGGGAGGTCTGTTTGAAGTTCATGTTCCGGACGGATCCACCGTAAGCTTGCTTTTGTATGGGGCCGATACCAGACCAACACCTGTCAAAATTAAAGGCAAAAATTATTATTTTATTCTTCAGCATAAGAAATATCCTTTACCGCTGACTCTGCAGTTATTGGACTTTCGTGCGCAGTTCCATCCCGGAACAGAAACCGCCAAAAGCTACGAAAGCACGGTCAAAATTACCCATGACGGGGCCTCGCGAGAAGTCGTTATTTCTATGAACAATCCATTGACCTACAAGGATTACACATTTTTCCAGGCGTCCTATGCGTTGGATGCGTTTGGAAATGAATACTCCACATTTGCGGTGGTTAAAAATGCCGGACGTTTTTTACCATACGTTTCCAGTTTGATGACCTTTTTAGGGTTGGGAATACACTTTCTTATGGCTGCGTTCGGAGTTCGAAATAAAAAGGACAAGCGAACATGATGCGGTGGATTTGTTTATTGATGTTTGTATTGAGTTTTCATGGGGTGGTGATTGCTCAGCAGAAGCCGGCTACCGAGGGGGTCATTCATCCACAGGAGATAGAGTCTTATCGAATGATTGAGCGGCTGCCTGTCCTTGATAATGGACGGATTAAACCGCTCGACACGTATGCGCGATCAACCCTGTTGCAGTTTTCCGGGCGGCAAAGTTATAACCGCAAGCCTGCGATCGTGTGGCTGGTCCGGTTACTGTTTGCGCCTGATGAAACTAAAAGCAGTAAGATTTTCTTGATTAATCATCCTTCCATCGCACGGTCGCTGGGGATTGCTTCAGAACCGCATCGTCGCTATAGTTTTCAGCAGCTTGAGCCAGCGCTGGATAAATTTTCTGAATTGGCCCATTCTGCCAACGAGGTTCCAGAAAAAGAGCGCGATGTCGTTGAGGCTGAACTAATCCGGGTCTTTAATAATGTTCGTATGTACATTGATCTTTCTCATGTCTTTCAGTTTGCTTTTCCGGCCAAGGATTTTGTGATCACTGACCCGGCGCTCAAGTCACAGCTAGGGCTTGCGCCTGAACAGGAGAAGTTTAGTTTTTTGGAGATTGCATTGTCCGCGGATCAGCTCAAGACGTTTATGGAAGCTATTCAACGTAAGGATCAGTCACAATGGAGTACTCAGGAACGCACCGTCATTGATCTAGTGAGTAATCTCTTTCAATGGTCGGGCGTATATCAAAATCTTCCGTTAAATATCGTTCCGGATCCTGGTCAGGCAGGAGTCTGGCGCAGCCCGTGGGATGCCATCCGTCAGGATTTTCAGAAAGACCAGACTCGTTCCAAAATGAAAGCTCTTGGAAAAATGATCGAATCTTATTGGGACGGAGATCAGATTACCTTTGATTTGAATACAAAATTGTTTTTGGAAGAGACCAAAAAGAATTCCGGAATGAATGCGGAAAAATTAATGAAACATTTGGATTTGGAACTGACGTACAATAAGGGTGATTTTTTCTTGTATGCCAAAATTCTTTATCTGGTTGCTTTTATTTTATTTTTACTTTCTTTGGCCGTGGAAAAGAGCTGGATGTATCCCGCTGCTTTCGGATGCATCGCTTTAGGATTGTTTCCGCATGTGATTGCTATTGCGTTGCGGGTGATTATATTGGAGCGTCCACCCGTTTCATCGCTTTATGAAACATTTATCTTCGTTTCATTTGTCATTGTGGTGATTGGCGTTCTCATTGAAGTTGCCACCCGCCGTTGGTTGGGTATTGTGACGGCCAGTGTTGGCGGATTTATCGTACTGATGATTGCCGCCAAGTACAGCGCTGAAGGCGATACGCTCAAGATGCTTATTGCTGTTTTGAACTCGAATTTTTGGCTGAGCACGCATGTCATTTCCATTACTGCTGGGTACGGCAGCGCCTGTGCTGCGGGAATTCTAGGCCATGTCTATCTGCTTCAAGTGGTTTGTAATAAGGGAAAAGAGGTTCTGCAGTCGACCTATCGCACGCTGTTAGGTGTGCTTGGATTAGGGTTGACGCTGACCTTTTTGGGAACAAATTTGGGCGGCATTTGGGCCGATCAATCGTGGGGACGTTTTTGGGGTTGGGATCCCAAGGAAAATGGGGCCTTGATGATTGTTCTTTGGATCGCCATGTTATTTCATGCAAAAATTGCGTTATGGATCAAGGAAACGGGAATGGCTGTCGGTGCGGTATTAGGTACAATTGTGGTTGTTTGGGCTTGGTTCGGGGTTAATTTGTTGAGCATTGGTCTGCATTCTTACGGCTTCACATCCGGAGTAGCCACAGGAACAGCTGTGTATGTTTCATTTGAGCTTATATTTTTACTGACCGTTTTAATTCTGATCAATCGCAAAAAAAGTGGTGCGAAATTTATAAAACCATATGCTTAGCGTTAACAAAGCCCGCCAGATCATTTCCGCACAGGTGCAAACGTTCTCATCGGAACGTTTGCCGTTGTCCCAAGTTTATGGCAGAGTTCTGCGGGAAAAGATTGTTAATGATCGTGACCAACCGCCGTTTGACAAATCCACGATGGACGGCATTCTTATTAATGCAGACGAGTACCGAGCAGGTATTCGCTTTGAAGTTTTAGGAACCATCGCAGCGGGGAGTCCTTCGCCGGTGAGAAAGGCTATTAAAAGCACCTGTTATAAAATCATGACTGGTGCCGTTGTTGCCAAGGGTTATAATGCGGTCGTTCCCATTGAGTTCGTAAAGATGGAAGGCAACAGTGCCATTGTTTCGGCAGGGCTCGGTGTCTCACCGGGATCAAATATTCGCTTTCAAGGCAGTGATTCAGCTCGGGGAAAAATTTTAGTTGGCCCCGGAGAGATTTTACATCCTGTTCATATTGCTTGCGCCGCCTCCACAGGGCAATCCTATTTGAATGTGTCACGGCTTGCAAAGATAGCCATTGTTTCCACCGGCAATGAATTGGTCCCGGTGGATCGTAAGAAAATTTACCCTTATCAAACCCGTTTGTCTAACGCGTGGGGAATCGACGCCATTGTTCGTCAGGGGCCCTTGGCGAAAAGTAAAACATTTCACGTCAAGGATGATCCGGATTCGCTTTACAAAAAATTGAAAAAAGTCTTGAGCGAATTTGAAATCCTGATATTATCCGGGGGCGTTTCTAAGGGTGACTTTGATTACGTTCCCCAAATATTAAATCGTCTTGGCGTTGAATGTCTTTTTCACGGGGTATCACAAAAGCCCGGTAAACCGTTGTGGTTTGGAAAAAGCCCAAAGGGACGGGTCGTATTTGCGCTTCCGGGAAATCCGATTTCGACTCTCGTTTGTATGTATGTTTATGTTTTACCGTTTTTAAAACAATGTGCGGGCAGTTCACCTAAAAAAGAATTTGTGACCCTCGATTCCGAAACGCTCTCGGATTCGTCTTTAACTCGATTTCTGCCGGTTAGATTTAATAAGAACCCCACAGAAGGTGAGGTTGTGATTCAGCCGACGGGCGGGTCAGGAGATTTCGCTTCACTTTCATCCTGCGACGGTTTTGTTGAAATTCCATCGGGACCTTTACAACGGTCAAAAGCTTTGAGAGTTTCTTTTTATGGATGGTAAAAATATCGACAACATATTTGGTTTGGTTTTAGCTGGTGGACAAAGCCGCCGGATGGGCCGAGATAAGTCTAAGTTGGTCTATGGCCAAAAACCGCAATTTCAAGTTGCCTATGAGTTGCTCGAAGGGTTGTGCAATCAGGTTTTTATCTCCAGCCGGCTTGATCAGGAGCAGTCCCTGGCGTTTGGAAATTATCCTCTCATTGTTGATTCTCCGTCATATGAAGGACGAGGCCCCATTTCCGGAATTCTTTCTGCAATGAAATCTTTCCCAAAAGCAGC
>JAEUSC010000266.1 GCA_016789035.1 Candidatus Omnitrophota bacterium | reverse complement strand
TCTCGGTCTGAGTTGCTGGCGACCTTGGTCCTGTAGCGTATATAGTGGGCGGCATCTTGTTCGTTTAAGGGAGATAAATGGAAATAAACGGAAACGCGCTGACGTAACTGTTCCAAATTGCTTAAGGCCAGTTTATCTTTAAGTTCGGGCTGTCCCAAAAGAATGATTTGGATTAATTTTTCTGTTTCCGTTTCAAGGTTAGAAAGCATGCGAATTTCTTCCAGAACGGAAGCCTTTAAATTTTGGGCTTCATCGATAATCAAAACCACATTGTTGTTTTTTTCCAATTGGTCGATTAGGTAAGCATTTAACTGGGACAGCAGTTTTGCTTTTGAACCGGGTACATACTCGATTTCAAATTCTTCCAAGATTGTCATCAAGAGATCACGACTGTTTAAATGTGTATTTGTAATCAAGGCGATCTGGGTATGACGGTCCAACTTGTTAAGCAAGGTGCGGCAAACGGTTGTTTTTCCGGAGCCAATTTCTCCCGTGATGACCACAAAGCCCTTTCGCTGATCAATGGCATAGATCAGGCTATCCAACGCCTCAGTGTGCTTCATGCTCGCAAAAAAGAATCGCGAGTTGGGCGTCAAGTTAAACGGGCTTTCTTTAAATCCGTAAAAATTGTTATACATTGTTTCCTTTTATATACGCAAAATGGCTGCGACCATAACGGTAAAGGCAATCAACAAAATGCCTGCTGATCCCATCCAAAATAAAAGCCATGTCTGCTTTTGTCGTTCTTCGTCCATCAATTCCGCAGTTGTAATTTTTGAGATACTTCCCAAAAGCGGCATGCCGAGAAATTCTTTAGCTTCCTGGACATCTAACAACGACTTATCCAGCATCTCATTGACAAAGACGAGCCCGGCGCCAACGATCAATCCAATGACAATCCCAATCAGAGTATTCATGATCAAGTTGGGTTGTGAAGGTTTGAGAGGAAGTCGGGGTGGTTCCAAAATCGTATAACGTGTCCCCTCTTTGGAGGACTGCAAACGCTGGGTGATTTTAGCTGTTTCCAAGCGCTGAAGAAGCGAATTATAAATGTTTGTATTAACATCAACGTCACGTGCACGCACGTCGTCCATTTTGTCGATAAGCATAACCTTATAAAAGTCATCTGCGCCTTCCGAAGTTGTCTTTTCTTTAGGCACCTCTTTAGTGGAGGAAACAACGTTCAGCGCCTTACGGATTTCATCTAACATTTCATTGGTTGATTCCATGGTCAGCCTTGCATCTTCGCTGTATTCCAAATTCTCTTGTTTGATCTCTTCCATTTTGCGGTTAATTTGTTCGCGCAACTGCTTAACCTGGGGATGGAGTTCGGTGGAATCTACAAGGAGTTCTTTAAGACGGTCTTTAAGCTGGGCAATCTCGGATGACTTAATCTTTCCTCGGTAAACCCGAAGCTGCTCTTCGATAAATCGAATAGCATCGGTTGTTTCTTTGGTCTGCACATTCAGGCTTCCTTCGATAAAAATCTGCGTGATGTTTTGGACAACGGCCTGCGTTTGTTGAGGTGTAGGACCTGTATAGGAAAATTGGATAATATTTCCTTCGCGGAATTCAAATTTAACGGAGCGAACTAGCTCTGTTACAACCTTTTCAAATTCCTCTGCTGACTTAATATTTGCGTCCAGTTTTAACCGCTTGACCAGTTCAGTTAAGCTTGTCCAGCTTAGCATTTTTTCCCGGACGACTTTGGAACGTTGTTCCATGGTCGATGACACCGCCAGAGATTCAAATAACGGGTTATCGGTTTTGCCTTCGCGGATTTGAATTTTTGTACTCGACTCATATTTTTTGGGCAAAATAATGGCCGAACAAACGCCTAAAATTAGACCAGCAAACATCGGAATGATAATGAACCATTTTCTGCGAAAGAAAATTCGAAAATACTCCATGGGATTAGCTTGCATGTCTTTCCACCTTTATGATTATGTATTTATAAAATGACATTAAGGAATACCTGTTGTAATTGTCGCGCCCGTTGAAGCGGCCTGACCAATGGGCTGTGTTACAGGGCTAATGACACGCGTTGCCTTAGCCCAGAAAGTCGGAGGTACATATAA
>JAEUSC010000055.1 GCA_016789035.1 Candidatus Omnitrophota bacterium | reverse complement strand
GGAAAAGTTTTCCCAGAAAGAAAAAATCCGTTACGCACGTCAGACCATTTTGCCCATGATTGGACTTGAGGGTCAAGCGCGTCTGAAGGATGCACGCGTGCTCATGATTGGGGCCGGCGGCTTAGGCTCATCACCGGCCATTTATCTAGCCGCGGCCGGCGTCGGCACCATCGGAATTATTGATGCCGACGTTGTTTCTCTTTCCAATATGCACCGACAAGTCTTGCATTTTACCTCGGACATTGACCGGCCCAAGGTCATCTCGGCAAAGGAAAAATTACAAAACATCAATCCGCATGTAAACATTATCACCTACCAAGACCGGCTGACCGCGGCAAACGCACAAGGACTATTTTCCAACTATGATTTCGTGATTGATGGGACGGACAATCTTCCTTCCCGATATCTTATCAACGACGCCTGTTTTTTCGCCGGCAAACCGTTTATCTTCGGCGGTGTATTTCAGTTCGAAGGTCAATTAAGCATCTTCGGTCCCAATGGTCCGTGTTACCGATGTTTCTTTAGAGAACCTCCCCCGCCGGAAGACATGCCCTCCTGCGCCGAGGCGGGCGTGATCGGTGTCTTACCCGGGATTATTGGGCTCATGCAAGCTAATGAAGCCATTAAAATGATTTGCCGGACCGGCGAAACGCTTTTGGGACGTCTGATGATTTTTGATGCCCTTTCTACCCGCTGGCGCGAAGTCAAAATTAAAAAAGATCCGAAATGCCCGCTCTGCGGTCGAGCACCATCTATCCATAAAGTTGAGGAATATTCATGGCATTGCCCGTCCAGACCGCCCGTCAACACTGAAACGAATACCGTGACCGTTCAAGAACTCCAGCAATTACGCCAGCAACATCCCGATCTTTACGTACTGGATGTCCGGGAACCTTCGGAGTGGGACATTGTCCATCTGGACGGATCTCATTTGGCCCCCTTAAACCGTTTGACCGAACATACGGAAACGCTTCCTAAAGACAAGACCATCTATTGCTTATGCAAGGTCGGTGGCCGCAGCGCTAAAGCCGCTGAATTTCTTCGATCTCAGGGCTTTTCTGCGGTCAATGTCAAAGGCGGGATCCAGGCGTGGGCTGAACAAATCGATCCGGGTATGCCGAAGTATTAGATCAAAACTCGCGTACACTGTTAATTCAAAGTCCGATAAACATCATCAAAATGTTCGGCCAATACACTTAAAGGATACGCATCCTTAAAATTCTTTGAATCCCGGGATTGAAATTCTATAAATCCCACCTTGGTTTCCATGTCATACTCCCCCAAAGCTTCGTCCAGAAAAAGAAATCCCATTTGACCGTAAAGATCTTTCTCCTGTTCATTGTAGCCATCCAAGAACAAAAAAATGCCCACCTTATTACCGTCTTTCATTAAACGATAAAAGACATCTTTGGCAGCGATACATTTGTCTCCATAAGTAAGATCTTGTACGAAACTGCGGCGGGGACGGAATTTCTTAAACTCCCATTTCTCAAGTCTGGGAGCACTGTTAAATAAAGTTTCCACAAAAGGAAATGCAGCTTTTATGATTCCCGTAGGGGCGGGTTTAAAACCCGCCCCCTACAAAATTAATTTATTTATTCCCTTATCATTCCGGCTTTTCCGCAGGAACGAGGATTCTAACCGCGCCCGGAACAACCTGCGCGTGAACAGGTATTTTTTCCAGCGGTTCTCCGTCACATTGGACCACCTGTTCGGGGGAAGCTGACACCTGAATGTCTTTCCCCTGCCAATGCTGCACTAACTCCATGTGATCCGCCGGCTGTTTGGCAAAAACATGTTTGATTACATATGCCAGAAGCCCAATATGGGCCCGGCGGACAATCACAACATCTAACAATCCATCGCTGACATCAATCTGATTATGCAAAGACAGATCGGAATAACCGATATTGCCGGAATTAGCCACAATGCAGGTCACGCCCTTTTCGGTATATTTCTTTCCGTCAATGATGAGCTCATATTGGACCTCTTGGATCTTCTTAAGGGCTTTCGCTGATGAAATCACATACGCCAGCCTTCCAAATCTATTTTTGATCTTTCGGTCGGCCTGCTTCATCATTTCCGCTTCAAACCCCAACCCTAAGCGCAAAATAAAATATTGTTTGTTCATTTTTCCGACATCGATAATCTTGGCCTGAGGATTTTGATGGCAGATGAGTCCGCAGGCCTCTTTTAAATCTTTGGGAACTTTCAATTCTGTGGCTAGCACATTGGCGGTCCCGCCGGGCAAGATCGCCAATGGAATTTCAGAACCCAAGAGCGCGCTCATGGCTTCCATGACCGTGCCATCGCCTCCGTAAACCGCAACAGCATCGACATTCCTTTTAACAGCCTCCTGGGCAAAAAGGAACGGGTCGTGTTTCTTCTTGGTCACAAAGACGTCCCAATCGATCTTGGCCTCATTCATGGCCAGATTAATAATAGGAAGGATCGGCTCTATCCTTCCGGCGGCCGGGTTAATAATAATGTGAATTTTCTTAACTTTTTTGATGGGGATTATGGTCATGCCAATACCTTTCAAATGCATGGATTCTTTTTCGGATATACCACATGCGCGGGTCAGCAACTTTACGCGCTGTTATAATCATTTGCATGGCTTGCTCGGCGTCATAGCCCAGAGCAATCAGTATGGAAGAGGCCATCGCCACACTGCGACGACGTCCCTCCATACAAAAAACAAGCACCTTTCCTTTTTGCTCAACAACAGGCAGTGCCGCTTGCACGCCAGCAATCAACTTATCAAGCCCAATGGGGAAAAAGAGCGAATCATAGGTCTTGATCCATATGGTTTTAAACGGCGGAAGCATATAAATCTCATCCGGCGAAACCTGGGCAATCATGGAGATGATAAGATCAAACTTAAGCAGCTTGATTTCATCGGCATGTTCTTTGCCAATCCTGGAACCGACGTATAAATGCTCCGTAATTTTCGATAT
>JAEUSC010000053.1 GCA_016789035.1 Candidatus Omnitrophota bacterium | reverse complement strand
ATCTTCCACAAAGCCCAACTCGACAAGCAATTCGCTCAATGGCCGCGGCCTCTGAGCCTGCTGGTCGATGGCAGTCTTGAGCTGACCCGCGGTAATGACCCCGGCGTCGATCAATTTTTGTCCTAATTGAGTGTTAAACTTCTGAACCATATGGCAATAGCAGCAGCACGCCTTTTCTACTTTTAATCAATGAAACAGACATTTTGCGTTGGACGTTAAATATGTTTGGTAAACAGCGTTTTGGGGGGAAACGCGCGAAGCAAGTATAACACCTTTAGGGACAATAGGCGAAAAACAATGCTCCCGAACTCACAGATTTTATGAACACTTCATGAGCTTGCGAAGCCGTGCTTCCAGCGGATCATTGAGCGGACCGACAACAGCCAAATTCAACCGTTTGGGATCCCAGATTTGCTGGGCGATTCTTTTGATCTGAGGAAGACCAACTTTCCGGATCTCCCGTTCCACGTCCGACGGTTTATTGACACGGTCTTTCGAGATTACGGTCTCACCGATCCAGAGCATATGGTCCATCGTGTCTTCCAGCCCTAAATAGAACTGGCCGATGAAATAGTCCTTGGCCCGTTTGAGCTCATCGGCAGTCACGCCATTTTGACGGATCTTCGACAGTTCCTTTAAGACCAGTTCAACGGCGCCTACGATTTTGGTGTTATCCACACCAGCACGGATAAGCGCAAGGCCGGTATCATCCATGGCCTTGACACCGCTGGAAATAGCATAAGCCAATCCGCGCTTTTCTCGGACCTCATTGAATAAACGGCTCGACATATTACCGCCGAGAATGACGTTTAACAATCCCAGACAATATAGATCCTGATGATTGGTCTTGAGACCCAAGGATCCCAAGGCCACATGCATTTGTTCGATTTCTTTGCGCAAGAACACAACCTGCGGCTGCGACTGCTGATTCAAAGCCGGTTTGTAGGATGACGGCTGCTGCGCTGTGATTTGGGCGAGTTTGCGACCGACAATCTTCTCCACCTGGTCATGGGTCATCGCCCCGCAAACGGCTACCACAATATTGCCCGGAGAATAATGACGTCCATGAAACTCTTTTAAATCCGCGACGCTCAAGCCCCCTACGGATTCCGGCGTCCCGGCCAGATTCTGACCTAGCGGATGGTCCGGCCACAAAAGCCCGTCCAGCAATTCCATGACCCGAAACTGCGGCAGATCATGATACATTTTGATTTCTTCCAGAATGACCGTGCGTTCTTTTTCCATGTCCTTCTTATCGATCAAAGGGAAAAACACAATGTCGGCCAAAATATCAAAGGTTTGAGAAAAATGCTTTTTAGGGACCTTGGCGTAAAAACAGGTCTGTTCTTCCGCTGTAAACGCATTGAGCGCTCCACCGACCCCTTCAATTTTCTCTTTAATCTGGGAACAGGAATATTTGCGACTCCCCTTAAAGGCCATGTGTTCAAAGAAATGGGCCGCGCCTTTGATGCTCTCATGCTCGTATCGTCCGCCTGTATTGACCCAAATACCGATTGCCGCGCTATTGCGGTCCATAAAAGGCTGGGAGACGACGGTAATCCCGTTTTTCAAAACTGATTTGTGATACATAACATTTAGACCTTTCGTAACGCCCGTACAAGGCCTTCGACAAAGACACTGGTTCGGGCGACCAATTCCTTACTCTCCAAATGCTTTTGCATTTCTTTGATGATGGCCGACCCGACAATAACGCCATCGGCATAGCGTCCGGCTTCTCGCACATGCTGAGCCGTTGAAATTCCAAAACCGACGCACACCGGCTTGTCCGTCACCTTCCTGGCCCTTTGGATGTCTTTGGCAATCGCTGTTGAAAGCTCAACCTTCACCCCTGTCACGCCCGTTAAAGACACGTAATAAATAAAACCCGTTGAGGCGGCCGTAATTTTCTTTAACCGCTCATCGGTTGTGGTCGGCGCCATAAAAAACACGGTTGAAAAATCGTTTTTGAGCGATGCCTTGCGTAGAACACCGGCTTCTTCCGGCGGTAAATCCGGAATAATGACCCCATCGACGCCAGCCTCCGAGGCCTGAACCACAAAGGCTTCATCTCCCATATGAAAGACCGGATTGTAATACGTCATAAGAGCGATGGGAACCTGAGAAACTCGTCTGATGCCCTTCACTAAATCGAGAATGTCTTTTATGCTGACATGATTCTTTAGCGCCCGCTCGGAAGCCGCCTGAATCACTGGACCATCGGCCATGGGATCAGAAAAGGGCACACCAAGCTCGATAATGTCAACTCCGGCCCGCTCAAAGGCAAACACCAATTGTTCCGTAATATCCAAATGCGGATCGCCGGCGGTAATATAGGCAATAAACGCCTTTTTTTTCTCGTTTCCCAACTGCTTAAATTTTAAATCAATGCGATTCATAAGACCTGTCCACCCGCGGGGGGTGACTGATCCTGTTCAACCTACGCGGTTGAACAGGTAGAAATCATAATACGGCTTGAATAGTTCCCATATCTTTATCACCACGTCCGGAAAGACACACAACCACCGTCTTCTTTCCTTTTACCTGGGAGGCTAACTTCTCCAGATAAGCCACGGCATGGGACGTTTCTAATGCGGGAATGATCCCCTCATAATGCGCGAGCATCTTCAGACCTGCGATGGCTTCTTGATCGGTGACCGCCACATACTGCGCGCGCCCCGTTTCCTTGTAATAGGAATGTTCCGGCCCTACACCCGGATAATCCAAACCTGCGGCAATG
>JAEUSC010000029.1 GCA_016789035.1 Candidatus Omnitrophota bacterium | reverse complement strand
GATTGTATCCGATGCTTTTTACCGATGGCGTACTTAAAAATGCGTTATGAAAAGGGTTTGAAGGTCAATATCCCTGAAACCATGAAGACCTATCAGTAATTGAATGTCATTGCGGGAAGAAAGTTCAACGGTCACTCGCAAGGCTCTTTTTGGACAAGATTATGAGTTTAAAAGTCAGCGTTATCATCCCGGTCTATAACGGGGAAAAATTCATCGCGCGTGCCATTGACAGTGTCCTGGCGCAGACGGTCAAACCTTTTGAGGTGATCGTTATCAATGACGGCTCCAAGGACGCAACCGCAGAAATTTTGCGGCAATACGACGGGAAGATCCGCGTGTTGACGATTCCCAACGGAGGCGTTTCCAATGCGCGCAATACCGGGATGCAAATGGCCCAGGGCAACTGCCTTGCATTTTTGGATGCGGATGATTTCTGGCATGCCACAAAATTGCAAAGACAGCTGGCCGTGTTTGAACGCTATCCGGAAGTTGGATTTTGCTGCTGCAATTATTCGATTTATGATTCTTACCGCAAGGAATTGGTCGACCATTTTATTGTTTTAGAAGAGTTGGATGTCAATTTTAATGAGCCTTTGCAGATGTTGCCATTGGAAGTTTTGCTTAAGGTCAACTTTGTGGGAACATGTTCTACGGTTTTGGTCAGAAAACAACTGATCGATCAGGTGGGGGTCTTTAACGTGAATTATAAACAATCGGAAGATTTTGACCTGTGGTTGCGGCTGGCGGTTGAAACTCCGTTCGTGTTGCTTTCTGAGGTTTTAGTGGACAAAAAGCTTCACGATACCAATTTGACGAACGATTCCCGGGAGAGCTACGATTGCCATCAAGTCGTTCTTTCGGACATTAAAAAACCTTTGGGCGATTATTTAACGCAAAACAAGCTTTGGTCTGTCTATAACGCGTCTGTATCTTCCACGTATTATAAACAGGCCGAGGTTGCATTCAATGCGAAGAATTATAAAAAAGCTTTTGAGCTTTATCGATTGGCGCTGCGGTCCCATACGACGGTAAAGAATGCGCTGGTTTTTAGCGTCGTTTTCTTAAAGAAATTGATCCGGTGGTTGACCGGCGGGATGATCAGCCGTCAAAACTTAAAGAAACTGTTACGGAAGAGTTGATATGTTAGTGAGCGTCATTATACCCGCTTTTAACCGTGCGTCCGTTCTTCCCAGGGCTTTGCAAAGCGTTTTGACCCAGACGTATGAGGACTACGAAATTTTGATTGTCGATGACGCCTCAACGGATGATACCTCCGATTTGGTCAAGTCTTACACAGATTCCCGGATCATTTATTTGAGACATGCCGCTAACCGCGGGGGCGCAGCGTCCCGCAATACGGGCATTGAACGGGCCAGGGGAGAATTGGTGGCATTTCTGGACAGCGATGATCAATGGGAGCCAAATAAATTGCAGAGGCAAATTGATGTCCTGCAGCGGGCAGGACAGGATTGCGGCGTCGTTTATACGGCGCTTAAAGCGGTTTACGAAGCCACAGGAGAGACGGAAATGCTTGAGGTCACTCATCGCGGACGTTTTCTCCATGAATTATTAATCAGCAATTGCGTCAGAACGCTCTCATCGGTGATTGTTCGACGGTCTGCCCTGCTTAAGGCCGGAGGATTTGACCCGCAATTGCGAAGCTGTCAGGATTGGGATTTATATATCCGTCTGGCCAAAGAGTGTTCCTTTGAATGCATCAATGAGCCGCTGACCGTTTATTATGTCAATAAAAAGGACCCGTCACGGATTTCCAACGCGCGCAAATCCATTGTTCAGGGACACGAGGCGGTTGCCAGAAAGTATCAAGCGGATTACCAGGGATTGTCCAAATCAGAACGGTTAAGATATAACGAATCGGTGTCTGACATGTTTATTTTAGGTGGTAATATTTCCCATCCGTTCCGGTTGATGTTGCAGGCCTTTCGTTTAACGGGAGATGCCCGTTATTTAGGAAAAGCCGTTCGGTATTCGGCCAGGTATATCAAGAGTAAGTTTCGTTCAACACACGGGTATTAAGATTTTATGAAATTCAGCATCCTTGTTGCAACCATGAACCGGCCGAAGGCCATTGAGAACCTGCTGGCCTCCATTGAGAAGCAGACCTTCCTTCCGGAGGAGTTGGTGTTTGTTGATCAAAGCAAGGACAATCTTACCAAAGACGTTTGTGACGCTTATGCTGAGCGTTTAAAGTCCCGCGGACTGCATTTTAAGTATGTCCGGCAGGATGTTCCTTCTTTGGTTAAGGCCCGCAACCGGGGAATTGATGAATCAACCGGTGATATCATTTGTTTCGTGGATGACGATTTGATCCTTGATCAAAGTTATTTCAAGACCATTGCTTTTTATTTTAACGATCCTTCCATCGGCGGAGTCACGGGGAATGTGTTTGTAGAGAAACCGCCTGCGGGATTCAAGTGGAAAATACG
>JAEUSC010000022.1 GCA_016789035.1 Candidatus Omnitrophota bacterium | reverse complement strand
AGGGCATCCCCGCATGAGTGATGTGGAGAGTATCAATGCTGCTCTCGATCGGATCAATAACTCCATAGAGTTTATATTGGAATACCGTAAACGTATGGAAAATCAGCCGGCCGATAAAGAGATTGAAAAGTTATTGCCAGTCAATTTTGCAACCATGACCGATGCAGAAATTGCAGTCGCTATTAGTGGTGCTCAACGGCACGCACTGAATCGGGCGATACTAACCAAGCTTTACCCCAACGAAATTCCTGGCCGGCAGAAGATTGCGCTTATGTCGAATGCAGGAGAAGAAGAGAGTGCCGGTTTCAATTGGCGTTTGGAGGAGGCGTTAAGACAAGATCCGGAGTTGATATTAAAGATCATGGCCGCTGTTTATGGGGAAGGGGAGTTAATGGCCATCGGATTAGGCAAATTGACGAACGTCCCCGGCACGAGCGCACGAGGATTAGCGGATTTGATCAAAGCGGACCTGTTCAACCGTCAATATCCTTATGAAAACATTGATCAAATTGTCTTTCAAGAGATCTGGAGAGAACCGTTTAAGACCAACTATCTGGTGGGTATAAAGACAAAAAGCGGTGTGATCTTAGATAACCTGCCGGTTGTCGTTAAAGTTACAGAAGGGCTGAATTATGCTCCTGTACAAATGAGCGATGACGAATTTAAGAAATCCATACAAATCCTCGTTGAAAACAAATTGCACCAGTCTGTTGGATTTAATCAGAGGGTAGATAGTGAACTTGGTTCTTATTTAATCATTGGAGAAGATTTCCTGCCGGAGGCAAGTTTAGAGCAAAACGTCAAAGACAATTTGAATTTATACCGTCAGCATATGTTGGGACTGGCAGAGCTTAATGAAAAGAATTGGCTTATAGCTCGTCAAGCTTTGACCATCTTTATAAGAATTTGGGAGTTATGGCGTGCGGGTGAACCTGTAGAAACCAACAAGGGGAGCAGGGCGATAAGAATTCCTGTGCTGCGATCGATCATTCGCGACAAGATTGTTACCCCTCTTCTTCAAGAAGAAAGTGTGAATGTCGGACAATTGATTGTCATTTTCTGGAACATGGAGCTCTTTAGTTCAAAAAACATTAGAGGCCGATTGATCGGTCAGGCCTTTGTTAAAGTGTTTGGTGGTGAAAAGGCTCGAATTGTGCTTGGGGCTGCAACGGGCATGTTAAAGGAAAAGCGGGATGTGGTTGAACGGGACATTGAAAGCAGCCGTATCAAGGGGAACTATGAATCTCGATTGCCGTTTCACAATAATCTTTATGCAGAGATCGTCGATCAGTTGGATGGATTTGTTAAATATGAATTGGTTCTTGAGGAGCTCGTTGACTTGCTTGGACAAGAGCGCAAATTGGGTGACCAGGAATTCGATATAAGAAATGAAGTTAAGAATATTTTAGGGCGCTCAGAACAAGCACTGATAGAAAGCTTTGGCCAGACACTTAAACATTTTCAAGCACACGTGCATTCGAATGAAGAACTGCTCAGGAGATATCGAAAGACCTTTAATTTTATTAATGGGAAATTACCTGTATATGAGGATAACGACTTTTGGTCCAAGAAATTGAATGGTCAGTCGCAAACTATAGAGGTTGTGTGGGCTAATCTTCGTCGGTTGTTGCCGGAATCCCCTGATAGCGCTAGCTCCTCAGGAGTGACGTTGTTTTCTGATGGGGCAAAGCTTGTAGAAATAGGACAAGCCATTCTTCGTCGATTGGCTGTTTACATGATTGACTCAACCAAGATTTTGAAAGCGGAGAGACCGGATTTACAAGATGTCGTCAATGATAAAGAGGATATGTCCGTTTCTTCGCCGGCCATGCAAATTGTTGATGACCCACAACAGCTGGTTCGTTTTGTGGCGCAAGGCGAGGAAGGGTTGATAACGGTTGCCCGTGATTTCTATGAGCGCACGCAGAATACTTCTGCGGATAAATTGGTTTTTGGCTTCGAGCTTAACGCTGTCCAAGAAAAATACAGATTATACCGCAACAATCATTCGCCATTGGCGCTGGGCACTGTTCTATTGGTTCACGAATTATATGTTCGTTTTAAGCAGCTGTGGGATTTTGAACAGCTTACCGAAGATGAACAGAAAATGATCGTGGCTTATTCTGACCCTCGGTTTTTCGCAGGCAGTTACAATGCCGTCATGCTTTTTGGACGGACGTCCGCTGTTCCCTGGGTCATTAAACATGTGACCCATCCTCAATACTTTACATATCCTGGTCTGGATAACGCTCGTGAGGAATTAATTGCGCTGGCCAAAATGGAGGGAAGCCGGCTCTATCCGATCGATCCATTTAGAGATATTGTTCCGGATTTCGCTCATCTTTACCAACAGGTCCTATCCTCGGCCAATGAGGGAAGTCTTCGCAGAGCGATTCTGTTTCATTATTCCAAAGGGGAACTTGAAAACAGACAGAAGATCGGCGCGAATCGCAGAACAACTTATGCCACCCGGGATTCCGCAATCACGGATCAGGAATCGCCGTTTTATATTTCGGATGATCCGCGTGAGCAGAGACGCAACGATGATGAGTCTTTGCCGGTCCATCTTCAGTCGCAATTTAAGGTCCGGTTATTGTGGGTCGCTGAGGAATATTTATCTGTCTTGCCTGCAGATGCATTGACTTCCAAAGCGAGTTTGGACACGGTGCTCGATAAACTGGATGCCGCCCTCCAGGAATTTCAATCAACTGATGATATTGAAATTCGCACAAACCTGGTCTGGTTAAAGGAAAAGCTGCGGGCGCTGGATCTTTCTATTGCTGCCGGGCGGGAACTAACGAATAGCGAAGCCCTCTCCATGAAACAAAAATTGATCAATGCCTATGCCGACATTGCCAGGAGCATACGGACCGATGGTTCCAGTGCATCTTCTTCAACCGTTAAGGATGGCAATGAATCTATAATTTCGTCGATTGACTGGTATATAAAGATTTCCCCTTGGATGCTAAAGATAACTGGCATCAACTTTAGGATGGCTAGTATCAGTTTTGTCATAGCATTAATGACCGGATTAATAGAATTGTTAATGCAAGGGTTGTCTTTTGAACAATTTGTCATCCCAGGATTAAGCAACTTAAATGATGTGGCGAGATTTATATTTGTATGGTCTCTGATTGCGGGTGCTGTAGGTCATTACCGAATTATGAAGAACGCTGAGGCGATGGATAGACTATTAAACCATTTAGCGCTTTTACATAAGCAATTTGTTCTTAGTCAAAGTGTTATGTCAGCGTTATTGCGGTTATATGGTGTTATGAGAAAAAGGCAGGACGGTTATCTTATTGGACTTGAAGCTGAAGAAAAGTTTCAAACTATTCTTTATCGAGGGGAATTTAAAAAGTTAATAGAAAGTGTTTTGATTCAAGAAGACACAATTCAATGGCCGCAAGAAATGCGTTTGGCTATAGATGATGACATTAGAACTTCTTTGGACCTGGCGTATTTATTCCCGCTAGGCGGTAAGATCATCACACATAAAGGATATGTGATTCTTCTGGGGCCTAGTTTAAGAATTGAGGAGCAAGTTAGACAGATAACGAAATTAATTCACAATGGAAGTTTAAAAGGTGCATACGTTCATCAAATGACTATTCCCGGACAGTTGCCGGATGAATTTAAGTACGCTGCGTTAGCCATGCTTATCAGTTCTCCATATCGTAATGATTGGAGCCGGCCATTTTATCAAGCCGCTTGGGCAGAGTTGGCACCACTCATTCATGACGGTGTATTTACGCCCAATTCGCTTATTAATTTGTTTTATGATCATTTGGCGGGCCGCACAGATTATTTATATCGAATGGTGAGAATTTATAAGGAAGGTTCTGATAACTCACACATAGAAGAAGATCGATTGAAATTGGAATTGAAATTTTATCGATCTTTAGGGTTGGCTTTACATGCAAAGCTTGGAAATGTCCATTTGTTGCCGGCTGAGATACAAGAAGGATTGGCTAAGCTTTGGGAAAATTTTGAGCAGCGGATGACAAATGTCCTTAATGAATTTGATATGCAAGAAGCAAACATAATCAAGTGGTTTGGAGAGCTGAGATTTGTAAGCTGGTGGGAATTGCCTCGCAAAGAAGCGGATTATGAACCTATCAAACAGATGCTTATTCGGCTGGAAAATCTGCGATGGAAAAACGCCGACCTTCGCACGGTAACTGTGAATATCATGTTCGATGTTGTCGACAGGTACGATGCGATATTTAAAAGAAGTAGCGACGGGAATTCCACAGAAACATCTTCGTCGATTGTTGGAGCATTGATCCTTGAGCGTTCAGCGCTAACCCATATACTCCCGGGCGGTGCATGGACCTCCCAAACGTTCTTAAATCAATATAAGCGAAATGGTAGTTTAGAAAGCTCGTCTTCCTCGCCTCTGTTGTCGGATAATGAAAATTCCTGGAATGATGATCCAGAGGTCGGAGGTGTTTTCTCCCATAACAACAATAATTATTACGTTGTGAACAAATATCATCGAGGAAACGCTCGAGTGCTTGTGGCCCGCGCTTTGAAATTTGATCCTGAGAAGATGGGCCTGGCCAATACATTGGAGGAAGGATTATATTTTGTTCTTCTTGATAAGATCGATTTAATGTTTGAAAAGATTACCTATCCGTTGATCGCAGGAAATTATGCGCAACACAGCAAGCCGGGGACCAGCCTTGCAGAATATAAAAATTTTGCCCGTCTGTATTTAACACCTTTGATCCGGCGCGGTTCAGGGTTATCTGCGCAGAATGAAAGCCGCTGGAAAACAAAAGCGTTTATTAGTCGCCTGCGAGGCGACAATTTGAAATTGTCGATTAATCATGAATTTGCGCACGACGCTTATGGCGTTGATCATATTCTGTTTAATAAAGATCGGCATGCTTTGTTAAAGCAAACGAGCAATCCTATTTTTGATTACATCACCCGGAAGTATCCCCAAGAAAAGCAAGACCGGCAGGCATCATTCCTCCTCATTGTTTATGAGGTGCACGCGTTGCTCAGAGATCTGACTTACCGGCCGTTGTTGGCGCTTACGTTTATGGTTGAGCAGCTTTTAATCTCAGGGGCAATAGATTTGCGGTCGGATACAGCTAAAGCCTATCTGCTTGTCTTACAGCGATTGTCGGGCGCAGATTATTTATCAGTCGGCCGCGAGCAATTTGTTCAAGATTTGGGAAGGTATTTAAGCCGTTTGATAAACGATAAAGATGCGACTAAGAAGATCCGGCATGCAGCTCAGCAAATATTGAAACAATGGATTCCTTCTCAAAAGTCTTCGGACTCTTCCTCACCGATCACGAGAGTCACGGATTTCGCCACACAAATGTCTAATAACGGAGAGATGCTGATTTATAAGAATGCCCAGGTCGTTCTTCTGTCCGGAGGCAATGAAGTTGGAAAGTCAACGCTCGCGATATTGGCGGATAGACGTTCTTCGGATTGGCAAGTCTTGTCTGATAGGGCCACAACGATTTCATTGTCGAAATCAAGGGAAGGGTTATTCGTTTTTGGCGAGTCCATGGATGGCGTCAGCAGCTTATATTCCCGAAATTACGGGCGTGTTCATGTCCGACCGCATGATGGCTGGGATTTCTTTAAGATCGATTGGATCCTTTCCTTTAACGACCATTTTGCCAAAGACGTGTGGCCGGGGTTAAATCGTTATAAAAATTACAATTTAACCCAGCTTCAGGCCAGTTTTATATCCGTCAGCGGTCATAAGTTGTCTATTCGCAATCTTTCGGAATTATTAATAAATATTGAGCATCGTATATCGGTCGGTCTTGATATGCCAAGTTCGTCGCCGGCGGTTGAAACGTTTAGTGCAGATCGTTTGGGAGGTAGCAACGCTCACGAACGTGATATGTTTAATAGCTTTTTACCTGAGTCTTTCGCGTATCCGTCCTCACCTATCAACGGTACGAATAAACCACACATCATTATTCCTGGACGGACTGCCATTGAGAACATAAAGAATCATGCAAATGAGTTATTCCGAATTAAATACGGAACGGGAGCTTCGGAGCGGAAGGCATCTTTCAATCCGGGAGGATATTATGTTCGGCGGGGTTCCCAATTGCGTTCGTGGGAAGAGTTTATTCTGGCCTGGGTCAAAAGGCAGGTATTGGTTGATTTGGCAGTTCATAAGTTGGTCAATAAAACTTTGACGTTAGAAGACGACTTTGTAGGTCCCCAAGGAATTGAGAGCTCTTTGTATGTTAGCCAGGACAAGCTTTTCATTCACGGACATGTCGTTTCTCGGGGAGTATTGGATCCGATCCACCAAAACGGCTTCTTGGTAGAGCTGGTCAATGATAAAGGCCAATTTAAAGCCGGAGACGAAGTCTGGGTTGAGCCAAAGCCCGAGATTTATTCGGGAGAAGAAAGCATTGTTTTTGTCCATCAGCATTACGTTTTATTAAATAAATTAGAGAAGAACATCGCGGATTGGTTCAGAAGAAAGACAAATTCGTTAATTAAGCGATATAAAATTCTCCACCAAACGGTAGATCAAAAATATATCACAGGGCGGATTGGCTATTCTCGTCTCGGGTTGTTGCAATCGATTGAAGATGAAGATTATGATCAAGCGGTATTCGTCGGTGGAGTTGTTTATCAGTCGAGTCGTGAAGCTTTTGACAATAAATTGAACAATGCATCTTCTTCGGTGCGTGCGGATCTCTTGTCCGGTATCAAAGTAGTTATCTTTGACTTCTCCGGCACAACGCATAAAGGCGGCGTCCAGAAATCGGCGCGCGATATTGCGCAGGAATACAATCTCGATTATAACCGTGTCATTTCCTGGCTGAAAGAAAGTGACATGGCCAAGGCGTTTAAGAAAGAAGAGATTGATGCAACAATGTATTGGAATTTTGTCTTTGAGCAGTTAACCCGCAGTCTTGATCAATCATTTAACGCCCGCGCTGTACTTCTGGATATCCAACAAAAAATATTACGTTCATACATTCCTGTCGCAGGCAGTCAGGACATGCTGGCCAATTTGCGCAGGCAAGGCTACGGCGTTGCGATCCTATCTAACATTGACCGCGAACGGGCGCACAAGTTGCAAGAAATCTTCCCATATCTTAAAGACCTTTTCTTTATGACAGCCACCGATGTAAAGGCGCTTAAGCCTGCCGCCAAAGCGTACGATGAGGCCTTTGCGCTGGTTAAAGCGCGCTATCCATACGTGCAGTTGTCTTCCGAAATCCTGTTTGTAGATGATGATGTCAAAAACCTTGTCTATCCGCAATCCATCGGCTGGCAGGTGATTCACATTAAACCGTCTGAACATTTGCCGAGCCATCCTGAAGTCCTATATTTATTAAATCGATCCGCAAGCTCGGCCATCGATGTGAATGATAACGGTTTCGGAACTGGTTATACTTCTTCGCCGGCGCTGGGCAAACGCAATTTATCATCGGAAGAAAATTTAAGAACATTGCTTTATCTGTTTTTAATAATCCTTGAAGCCAAGTCGAGGTCACGGTATGGATCCTCACCGGTGAGGCCCAGGAAAGAAAATCCGCAGTTCTACAGGGTCCCGGATGACAAGCCGACCGCCGAAGAGTTGACAAAGTTCTATGTCAAATGGCACGGCACCATCAAGGCAGCGGAAGGCGGGTTCTATTCTTTGAAGTTCTTAAAACGAGAAAAGAATGATCTGGGAGACCACGATGTGGAATTTGTTAGAAACAATGCCAAGAGCATTGCGGCATCAATGAAATATTTTATTGGCCGGCGCGACGAATTTTTGAAGTCAGGAATCGAAGATCTCAGGAATTTGTCTTATCACTTGGGCTTGTTGATCGGCAAATCTAAATCCTATCTGGCGGATCCACCGAAAAATGGTAGTGAATCCGTTCTGGGCGAAATGATCCAAGAAATAAAGGCTCTTCAAAAATCAGCACTCGATTGGGACGCTGAAATCCACACGCTTTTACGATTGATTCAACAAAGACCCGCCAAGGTCCGTCCCGGTAAGTCATCAAGTAGGAACGGATCCAGCTCGCCGGTCAACGGTTCTGGGCATCAATGGCAGGTTGGGGATAAGGTCCGCATGCGAAATACCACAAACGTTTCGCCGGCCCGCAGGGAAGGCATCCTATCCAATATTCTTAAAGTAAGTCAGGGCGGGCTCATCGCGGTGGTCCGGCTCAAATACGGCATCCGGCAGTTTAATGTATCCGGGCTTTCGGAACTCTCAGAGATCCTGGAATTTATTGGGCGAAATAACAACCTTACCAAGGAAAAACAAGACCAAAAGAAGGTAGACAAGAAAATTGTAACGCTGACCGCGGCCCTGTTGGCGAATAAAAAATATGACTACGTTACAGTTACGTGGCAGGATGTCCTC
>JAEUSC010000509.1 GCA_016789035.1 Candidatus Omnitrophota bacterium | reverse complement strand
CGTCAAACATCCCAACCTTGGTAAAGCATTCACGGCGTACAAGCACACTGCTAACACTTCCCAGAATTGTGGACAGCAACAGACGTTTATAAACGTTTCCCGAGTATGCAGGAACATTGACGCAATCGATTCTCTTTTTCTGCTCATTGTAGATTTCAGACCCGGCATAAACGAGGCCCACACGGGTGGACAGTGACTCCATTTTCCGGACTTGCTTCTGCAGTTTCTCTTGGCACCATTGATCATCGTCATCTAAAAACGCAAGGAAGACCCCGGAAGTATTCTTGATTCCCGTGTTTCGAGCCGCCGGCCCTCCCCGATTTTCCTCATGACGGATATATCGAATTCGACTGTCGTTAAATTGCGCAACCACGTCCTTCGTCGTGTCCTTTGACGCATCATCCACAACAATAAGCTCAAAGTCTTCAAAAGACTGGCTCAAGACACTTTGGATGGCCCGGCCGAGATATTGCGCCCGATTATAGGTTGATATGATGACGCTGACTTTGGGACTCAGACCACTCATTTGTTTCCTTTTGAACAAAGATCCCGATAAATATTCTCTAATCTCTTATTTAAAACGCTAACGTCAAAATTTTTCTCCACAATGGCCCGTCCACTTTTTCCCATAACCGGCCACTCTTCGTGATGCTCAAGCAGAAACTTCAGCCGCTCTGTCATTGAGTCCACATCCTGACTGGCGACCAAATAGCCGCTTTGTTTGTCTTTGACAATCTGATCAACGCTTCCCACACGGGTTGCAACAATCGGAAGACCAACCGCATGGGCTTCCATTAAAACAACCGGCAGGACTTCGGCAATACTGGGAAGAAAAAAGATGTGCGCCTTTGATAAAAGTGAAAAGACATCCGTTTGCAGCTGTGGGCCCAGAAACCGTACATAGGCTTTAATCTTCAACGTGGCCACCAGCTGTTCTAATTCTTCACGCAATGGCCCCTCCCCGACGATCTGATATTCGATATTTTCAATCCTATGCTCATAAACTAACTTGGCGATGGTCTGAAGTCCAAAGGCAATGCCTTTTTCCTTCACAAGACGACAGACCGTTATAATCCTTATAGGGTTAGTTAACGGGCGCACGGCGCCGTTATCCTTTAGTCGATATCTCTTAAGATCAATCCCTACAGGATGAGAAATGATTTTTGCCGGATCAAAACCGAATTGGGCAAGATATTTGAAGTTGTGATCGGAGATAGCAAGAATAGCATCTGCGTTCTTAATTAAAGGTCCATAGGTTTTCCCGCCGGAGTCTATGGCTCGGCGGATATCATAGCCATGAAACATAGTGACAACTTTTCCCGGAATGCCCAATTCCTTGAGTACGGCGGCCAGGTTTCCATTGTGCCCGTAATGGCATTGAATAATGTCGAATCCTCCCAGACGGCTGAATAATAAGACCTTGTAAAAATAGTTTAACGACGTGGCCTCACGCCCATATTTAAAGACATTAATTGAGTTAAGGAAAGCCTTGGGGTTCCGGTAAAAGAAAATGAAAAACAAAATGATAAATAGGCCCGCGCGTACATATTTATTTTGGGGTTCGTTATGATAAAACGTCTTGGACACTAAGTCGTATTTCTGAACATCCTCATGAACCATTTGACCCTCGGGACGTGCCGCGGACACAATGGTAATTTCATGGCCCAAATCAATCAGACCTGTCATTTGATTCAAAATGAATGTCTCCGAAAGGACCGGAAATGTATCCACTAAGAAGGCAATTCTCATGATTGCGCGATCCCTTGTTTTGTCCGGGTCCACCAAATCGCCGTAGACAATAGCCGCCACAATTTTTGCGCATCTGCGTTTAAGAGCTCATCAAACCCACCCTGCCGCTTCAATCGCAACCGTGCATCAGTGACCGAGGAGAACGCATGTTCAAAAGAATCCCGCTTTGCTTCAAAAAATGTCTTATACGGAAATGTAAATCCCATTTTTTGTCGACGCCACACAATGTCTTTTGGCAAATATGGCTCCATGGCCTTTCGTAGGATAAATTTGGTCCATCCATTACAAAACAAATAATCGGTGGGCAGAGTCAAACCAAGCTCAATCATTCGATAATCGAGCATCGGGAAACGATGCTCCACAGGAATCCCCATTGTGAAATGATCACTGCTTCGCATGTAGTACGGCAGCAACGCCACGTTAAAATGGAAAAGGCACTGTTCGTGAAAGGAAAGCCGGTGATACTGTCTTTGATATTTGGCGGCCGTTGTGCCACCGGACGAATCCAGCGGAACGGGGTTTTCTTTAGAAACGCTCAATCGCTTCATGGAATCAAAAAGGTAGTGGGACAGTGTCTTTCTGGCCCGGGGAATTGTCTTAAACCGGCGACAAAACTCGTACCAGTCCGCCCTTAAATAGGATGCCCCGCCCGCGCGGCGCAATTCTTCATAGGCCTTCGGCCAGAATGAGGCTTCGTAACCGGCCAGCACCTCATCGCCCCCGGCTCCGGTCACAACTACGTGCACTCCCTCTTTTTTCATCGCCAAAAGCATGCGGTAATGCGTGTAGGCATTGGGATTATCGAAAGGCTCCTCCATGACGGATGAAAAACTTTGATAATCCTTAACAAAATCACTTTCCAGATGTTCCAATACGCGGTAATTGATCTTATACTTTTCAAGCATGGCCCGCGCATATGGTTCTTCATCGGCATCTTTTATCTTTGCTGTATACGTTGTTATATTACTCTTCTGCAGGATCGCTGCTGCCGCTACAACAGAGGAACTATCCAATCCGCCGCTTAACTCAAACGCCACCTTCACATCCGAGCGCAAACGCAAATGAACAGCATCAAAAAATATTTTCCGGAATTTATCGACGGCCTGCGGGAATGAAATCTCGTGGCGGGTCAAACGCTTTTGGGGAAAATCCCAATAGACTTTTGTGCGGCCGTCATTTAAAGACCATTGGTTTGGGCCCAACGCCACAACGGACCGGGCGGCAACGCTTCGGATCTGCTCATAATAGGTCGTTTGATCGTAGTCTTTAAACCCGGTTTCAATAAATCCATCCACGACATCGTGATTGATTGATAATCCGTTGGGATCAATGTTAATAAGAGATTGAAGGCAGCTGGCAAAATAAAAACCATCGTCTGTCTCACGGTAATACAAAGGGGCCACGCCCACCCGGTCCCGAGAAAGAATCAATTGACGCGATTGCATATCAAATAAGGCAACCGCCCAGAAACCATTCATCCGCTCCCACAATGCGTCCCCCCAGAGGCGATATCCCTC
>JAEUSC010000507.1 GCA_016789035.1 Candidatus Omnitrophota bacterium | reverse complement strand
AACCGGCTCCAACAGCACGCGCGAATAGATGATCATGTACATCACACTGATCGGGTTAATAATGGCCGTCAGCACAATGCCGTACAAAACAGGCAGGGCCGCTAAAAGCAACATATTGTGCAGCAGAATCGGGACCAACCTTAAAAAGACAACACCCGAAATCAGCCCGACAATCAGTGCGACAAGATGCTGGAATATGAACATGGTTATCCCCAAGAAAATTCTTTAAAAAGGTGCGACTCTCGTTCTACAACAGATGATGATCCAAAATGTATCTGGCTAAGGCTCTTCCAACGATTCCATTAGCTCTTGGAGTAAAATGCCAATGCGACTTATCCCAATACAAACGTTCATGATGATATTTCCCGAATTCCGGCAGTACGCTCACCACATGAAAACCGTTCTGTGGATCCGAGATGGCCTTGGGCATCAAAGAAATCCCCCCAAGAGTCGGATGCGATTGCGGAATATCTAAAACCAGCAGATTCGCGTTCATCGCCAACGATTCCGTTTTGATTTCACTGACCAACAGAAAGGCCAGGTCCGGAACATAGTTATTCTGCGCAGTTGTTTTAGCGCTTTCCACCTTTTTCTTTTTATTAAAATTCTTACTTTTGAGGGCTACCAGAACATTTTTTGTCCACTTAGCAGCGCTCTCTCGGATCCAGCAATACATATTACTTTCCGACTCCAGCCAACGGTAGATGGGATATTTGTCTAACTTTTCTCTAACCTCGACGGCGGGCAGATACACCTTTGATCGTGGGACAAGCTTTCCCGATTGAATCCCAAAAAGATCGGAGCGGACGTTATCTTCCAAGTCTGTTTCCTGCCAGGCCAGCAAAATAAGATCCGGTGAATATTTTATTCCTTCATGCTGGAGCATAATCAATTCCTCAGCATTGCCGTGGCCCGAAACGCTCAAATTCACAACCTCTACCTTTTTTCCAGCATGCAACAAGCCTTGCTCCATGTGAAACAAGAATGTGTCCGGTAAATCGACCTCATAGCCCATCCCGAACGAATCTCCCAAAACCACAATCCGCTTAACGCCGGCGGGCTTCTCATACGGGATTTCCCGATCGCTACGGATGCCTTTGGAATTTGTCCGGATATTGATCTTATATTCGGCCGTAGTATGCCAATAACTGGCATTAGGCAAATTACCTCTGATGCCAAAGTCTGTCGCGCACACATACCGCGGAAGCATCGGAACCGGACTAAAGATCCTTAAGAAGACTTCACCGAAAAAAAGGACGTACAGAACAATCGCCAGCCCCCACATAATCCTGAAGAAAATTTTCATCTCGTCATCCTAAAAGGCAAAATAAATAAATTCCTGCGGTTTTGAATCGGTGAAGCATAAAATCGACATGATCAGAAACAGATAAACATTGAGCTTTATAAACCAATGAGCCCGGTTCAGCGGAAACAAATTCTTTGAGTAAAACTGGACGAGCTGAAAAGCGATCAAGACCCAGGAATATTTAAACAATAGAAAAAAATTCTCCCAAGCCAATGGGGAAACATGAAAATGACCAAAGACTGACCTTATAAAAACAGCAACCGTCTCCATATTTTTAGCGCGGAACAACAGCCACCCCATGCAGGTTAAATGAAACATAACAATTCCCTGCAAGACCGGTATTCCCCAGGACGGATATTTTTTGTCTTCACTAATATTAAGAAATTTATAAACACACAAAATAAAACCGTGAAAAACTCCCCAATAAAGAAACGTCCATGAAGCCCCGTGCCAAAGCCCGCCCAAGGCCATAGTCAACATGAGATTGCGATACACAAACCATTGATTTCCGCGGTTACCTCCCAAAGGAATGTAGAGATAATCCCTTAACCATGAAGAAAGACTGATATGCCACCGTTTCCAAAAATCAGACGGTGTACGGGCAAAATAAGGCAGATTAAAATTGAGAATAATATCAAACCCCAAAAGTTTGGCCAACCCGCGCGCCATATCCGTATAACCGGAAAAATCCCCGTAAATCTGAAGGGCAAAGGCATATACGGCCACCAACAACCGAAAACCGTCATGAGGAACAACAAACTGTCCCTGGTCATAAGGCATAAAAGTGGTATTGACAATTTTGGCCAGATTATCCGCAATAACGACTTTCTTATAGAGTCCCCAGACAATCAGCCACATGCCGTAATTAAAATCGTCTTTCGTCAAACTCGGGCGGATTTTCAAGAACTGAGGCAACAGATGCCTGGCCCTTTCAATCGGACCGGCGACCAATTGGGGAAAGAAAATGATATAGGCGGCATAATCCAGAAACCGTTCGGTGGGTTTTGTCTGCCGGCGATAAACATCCACCACATAGCTGATCGATTGAAATGTATAAAAAGAAAGCCCGACCGGCAAAACAATATTGAGAACCGGCACATTGGCATGACCGCCGGTCATCTTTTCGAACAATGAAATAAACGAATCCAAAAAGAAATTAAAGTATTTAAACACTCCCAAAAGCAAAAGATTCGTTGCCACTCCGATGATAAGAAAAACTTTGCGTCTTTGCTCCTCTTTCCATCGGCTACTTGCTTGGTCCGTGCCATAAAGGACTAAAAAATACGAAATCACCAAAAGAAAAACGGACATGTACTGAGGACGAAACACGACCGATTGACCGGCTGCGGAGGCGCCCGGGTTAAAATCCAAAAGCAAAAAGAAAATTCCAGCCAGAATGAGAAAGACCAACGTTTTGATCCGGACGGATTTATCCAGCTGTCCCCGGTCGATCTTCAATGCGAAATTAAAATCGAGGACCGTTGAAAACGCAATTAAAAATAAAAAACGGACATCCCACCAGCCGTAAAAGAGATACCCTCCTAACAAAAGCATCCTGTTTTGCAGCGTCAGGTTTTTATGCGCCATCCAATAAATGACAAAAAAAACGCAAAAGAATATGAGAAATTCAACGGAATTAAACAGCATAAATGATTTCGAAGGTTAGCGTTTGACTAAGTCTTGATACAAATCCACAAAGCGCGCAGCAGCATCTTTGATGTCGAATTTTTCCCGACAGGTGGCCAGGCCGGCCTCACCGATTTTGCGCCGGAGGTTTTCATTCTCGCATAACGCCACAATGGCCTCTGCCCAACCATCATCCGCAAACGGGTCTAACAATATACCGTTTTCCCAATCGCGGATAAATTCGCTATTGCACCCCACATCCTTGGAAATGACAACTGCAACAGCCTTGCTCATGGCCTCTAGAATGGCAATGGAATGCAACTCCAGAAAGGACGGAAGCAAAAAGATGTCCGCCCCTTCCAGCAGACGACCGATCTGGGCATAGTAACCGATCAATTTGACATTCGCCGTCAAGTTTCTTTTCTCAATCTCCTGAGAGACCTCCTGAAATAGCGGACCATCTCCGGCAATCAAGAACACCGCGTTCGGTACACGTTTAACGACTTGGGCCGCAATCCGGATGACTAAATCGGCATTTTTTTCAGGGGCCACACGAATGGGAGTCAAAACAATCAGTGCATTTTTATCCAAGCCAAATTCCTGCAAAATAGCATCCCTTTCCTTGCGCCCTGGATGAGCGGGTACAGACGTCAGTGGAATGCCATTTTGATATTCACGGATGCGAGACAGCGGATAAATGCCTTCTTGGAGCAGAAATTCCTGATTCTGGCGGGTGAGGACAACCACACGATCGGAAACATTTTTGAAATATTTAATGAATTTATATTGATTATTAAAACCACGACGCCGTACGAAATCCTCCGGCTCAAGATAACGGAAATCATGTACATGCTCTACAATCCGGCAACCGGTCAATTTAGCAGCTGCGGCCCCCCAAATATGTGCGCTGAATGTATGCGTATGCACAATTTGGATTTTATGTTTTCGAATATATTCAACCAACCGAGCCACAATGCCGACTGTGGCGAAACTTTTGACCTTATGGTCTTTCTCCGCGTATTTGCACAGTTTAATTCCGGCCTCGAGAAATTTCGGCTCCAATTCGCCGCCATAAGAATAAGCCACGTGCAATTCGAATTGCCTTTGATCCATAAAGCTCAACAGATTCAACAAATTGACTTCTGCACCGCCCAAACCCAATGTTTTAATGATATGAAGAACTTTTATTTTTTGATCACTCATAGATTACTTTTTCACTCTGCTACTTGTCGTTACGAAATCAATCCGCCTCTGCTAGCAACCGGCTAAAGCCCGATTGGTCAAAGGTTTAACTCTGGCCTTTACTTTTGAGACCCCCGTACTTTAATGACCCGCGCAGGATTCCCCCCCACAATGGCATTGGCAGGAACATCCTTGGTCACCACAGAATTGGCCGCAATGACAGCCCCGTCATGAATAGTCACGCCCTTTAAAACCGTGGCCTTGGCTCCGATCCACACATTATTTCCAATTTTAATCGGCCGGGTTACGTACCCCTGCAGACGGATAGGACGCGAAAGATCATCGAAACGGTGGTCATGATCATAGATATGCACATCGGCCGCAATCAGACAGTCATCACCGATTGTGACCGTATCAAAACACACAATCTTCACCTGACGGTTAAAATAGTTGCGGTTTCCCAGCGTCAATCGTCCTTTGACTTCCCAGTCAGCCCCTTGATCCAGCACATTATCTTTCCCCATCTGTAACCGTCCCTGAGAATCAACCTGCACGGTTCCGGCAGAAAAATAATTCTTCCATGACGCCTGGATCCGTCCCGCCGACAAAAAACGGCAAAAAGAAAAACGCAACAGCCGCAGATAATTGATTATTTTATTCACTTTTTTAAATCCCGTATGGCACCAAAATTGGCCTTGAAGACCTGCCACTTGCTGTCGTTGCGCTGAGACAACGCCTCCAGCAGGTCCAACACAACAATGCCACTGACAGAATACCAGAATAAAACCCAACTCAACGACCCAGGCTTGGTAAATTTCTTAAACAAATACAGATGATTCTTAAACTGCATTTTCTTCAAAGCGCCCGTGTCCAGGCGGTTGATGGTAGAGACGTCGTGGATAAATTTGGCATCCGGAACAATAATCATCTTGGCATGACGGGAAATGCGATAAGACAAGTCCACATCCTCCCGGAAACCGTAACCGCTAAACCACTCATCAGGCCGGTTGGCCAACACAAACTCCCGCCGATAATTCATGCTGTATCCGCCAAAAAGCTGAACCTCCTGAACTTTAGAGACTTCCCGTTCAAAAATGGGATACCCGAATGTGGAGGCGGT
>JAEUSC010000441.1 GCA_016789035.1 Candidatus Omnitrophota bacterium | reverse complement strand
CGCCTTTATAAAACGATTCCGTCTTAAAGTAAACCTGCTTTTCTTTAATGGCCTTGCCTAAAAAACCCAACATCAATTGTCGGCTGTACGGAAGAAAATCGTCAGAACTGACCAGCGAAACTGCGACACCCTCATGAGATTGACAAATAAGTTCAATGGCCTTCGCACTTACTAAGGAATTCCCTACAAATAAAATATTTTTCATACGCGCCAAACCTTACATAGATACTTGTTGTTTATATGCCTCAACAATATTTTTCATCAGCATAACCGCCGTCACAGGACCGACCCCGCCTGGCACTGGCGTTATTGCCGAAGCCACAGCCACCACCGAATTAAAATCCGCATCCCCCGTAATCTTGCCATCGACACGATTCACTCCCACGTCGATAACAACTGCCCCCGGTTTGAGCCAACCGCCCTTTAGAAAGTTCGGCTTTCCTATAGCCACAATGACAATATCCGCAAGCCGCAAATGATTCTCAAGCTGTCCGGCCGCATCAGTGGCGGAATGACAGACGGTCACGGTGGCATTTTGGGCCAGCAGCAAGAAAATCAAAGGCTTTCCAACAATCTCACTTCGGCCAATAATGACCACATTCTTTCCTTTTAACGGAACTTGCGCATGACGCAAATGCTCCATGACCGATGCAGCTGTGCAAGGAACCAGCTGAAATTGTCCCAAAAAAATTTTGCCCATATTCAGGCAATTAATCCCTTCCATTTCCTTCTTTTCCGAAAGCAAATTAACCATCGAAGAAAAATCAATTTGAGACGGAACGGGCTTATTAATCAACACCGCATGTATTGTGGAATTATGATTAAATTGTTGGATCAGTTTTTCAAATTCTGTCGAACTAATCGATGGAGGAACGTGTTGAATCCGATAGTCAATTCCTAATTCATCAGCTGTTTTCTTTTGGGATGCTGCATAGGAAACAGCGCCAGGATCGTCGGTTGAAAGCACACTCACAGCCACTGGATGAATCCCAGATCGCTTCTTGAGAATCTCGATCTCATTTTTTAATTGTTCCTTAAACTGAGAGGCGACTTTCTTTCCGTCTAATATCTGTGCGTTCATTGATTGACCTTAATCATCACAAGTGCGGAATGATACCCCGCCAATAAAAGCTCCAAAGCAACTTCAACATCGCTTAATAAATGGGGATTACCTTCTTGAACAACATACGGCGTCAAATCAACGGCCATATAGCTCAGCTGACAAATTTGGCGGGGAACTCGGCTCGCATAAAGAGACGCTTTCTTTTGAGCCTTGATGTCTAATTTTCTCGCAGCAACCACACCTAAATACGCCTTTGCATCTTGATCGACCAAGTCGAGCAATTCCTGCCGGATGCTTGAAACTTTCTTTAGAAGTTGGGCAAACTTTTTCTCGACTGCTTTGGGCTTACCCTTACCCATTGAATATTCAATGACCATAGCGATCAACCCAGCACCCAATGCTGAGGACAGCGCAGCGGCAGAACCTCCACCAGGCACAGGCTCTCGTGCAGACAAACGGTCAAGATATTCTTTAAGAGTATGATTCTTAAAATCTTTCATCACTTCAAAGTGGATGTGCGTTGCGAGGGGTCAAATGACTAACCCAAATGATCGTCGGGATTAATGAATGATTGACATCGACTGACTTCGTAAAACAAATGTATATTAACGAAAAGAAATTCGGAATGCAACATCTTATCTGGGATTTTTAATCGACGGCGTCAAACGCATTGCGCAACCATTGAATGCGCCGGGAACCATCCTCTTTGGCGTCAATGGCAATCACATCAAACCGGCTATTGACATCGAGCCTTTGGAATTGTTGAACCATAAATAATTTGGCAAGCTTAGTAAGCTTTCTTTGCTTGGCCAAGGAAACGGCTTCTTGAGGGACATGTTTTTGTCCATTGCGAGTTTTCACTTCTATAAAACATAAGCATCCGTGATCCATCGCAATCAAATCAATTTCCCCTGACTTCATACGAAAATTCCGAGCGATCAAACGGCAACCTTGTTTAGAGAGATACTCTTCGGCCAGCCTCTCGCCTTGTAAACCTAATATTTTGGAATTCATTCTAAGGGTGCCTCATGTAAATCTTTGCACTGAAAACTACGCCGGTGGATAGGGGATAATCCATTCTTCATAATGGCTTTGCGGTGTGCCTCGGTTGGGTAACCTTTGTGCGATTTAAATCCATACTGTGGATAGATTCGATCATAGGATCGCAGAACTCGGTCCCGATAAACCTTCGCCACAATGGAGGCGCAGGCAATTGATAAACACTTATCGTCACCGTCGATAATAGTCCGATGCCCATAAGGAAGATCCGTCTTAAAATGAGGCCCGTCAATCAAAAGGAAAACCTGTTTATCAAAATTATTTAAACAAACGGATTCTTGGGGTAACCGGGAAATAAGCTGACGAACCGCACTTGCCATGGCCAAAAATGTTGCTTGTAAAATATTGCAGGAATCAATGACTGACTCATTCATAACACCAATCCCCACCACCCCTTTCTCAAAAATCTCTAAGAATGCCTGCTCGCGCTGTCTCTCAGTCATTTTTTTGGAATCTTTAATGGAATGTTCAAACTGACTGGATTTTAAGAACACCGCGGCAGAAATGACAGGACCGGCCAAAGGACCTCGACCAGCCTCATCGACGCCAACAACAAAAACGTACCCATTGCCTTTTGCTTCGTCTTCAAAATTTAACATAAATCTTTGGATTTTGTGGGGGGACAAAAAAAAACCCTGTACCAATTGGCACAGGGTTGATTGACTTAGACAGCCGCAACCGAGGGAGTTGCTTCCTGATGCATATCTTTGCGAAGGCGAGCTTTTTTACCAACGCGATCCCGAAGATAATAAAGTCTGGCTCGCTTAACAATACCTTTGCTGACGATTTGCAAACTCTCAATAACAGGAGAATGAATCGGAAAAACACGCTCAACGCCTTCTCCAAAAGAAATCTTACGAACGGTAAATGTGGCTCGTGCTCCCCGGCCGGTAATCTTAATAATTGTGCCTTCAAAAGGATGAATACGGACCTTTTCTGCTTCTTTAACCTTAACTTTCATCTTGATAAAATCACCGACGCTGATAACCGGAAGGTCCTTACGGAAAAACTTCTGCTCGACAGTCTTAAGTTGCTCTACGGCTGATGCTACCATAAATTCTCCTTGGCTCTTATTTCAATAAATCTGGACGTATCGTTCGTGTTTTTTTTAGGGAGTCTGCTTTCTGCCATTTACTGATCTCTAAGTGATTACCCGACAACAACACATCGGGAACTTTCAGACCACGAAAATTTGCAGGACGCGTATAAACGCCACCTTCAAGCAAACCATTTTCAAACGACTCAACTAATAATGATTCTTTTTTACCTAAAACACCAGGCAATAAACGAGTTACCGCATCAATGACGACCATAGCAGGAATTTCACCGCCGGTCAAAACATAATCTCCAATGGAAATACTCTCGTCAACCAACTCGCTTCGGACACGCTCGTCTATTCCTTCGTAATGGCCACAGATGATAATCAAATTTCGCTGCTTTGTCAACTGTTTTGCTTGCCTTTGGTTAAATGTTTTTCCGGCTGGATCCATATATATAACCATGGCTTGGCGTCGACCCTTTATGGATTTGACGGCATCAAATAAAGGCTGGGGCGTTAATACCATTCCCGGCCCCCCGCCGAACGGACGGTCATCGACTTTGCGGTGCTTATCCAGTGAATAGTCTCTGAGATTATGAAGATGAATCGCAACCTTTTTTTTCTCCTGGGCTCTTTTAATGATGGATTCATTAACAATTCCCTTAAAGACTTCCGGAAAAATTGTGATGAGATCAAACCTAAGCATTATTGCTCCCTACCAAGAGATCGGACTTATAGGTTGTTAAAAAATCTTTCTGAAATTGCGCGTATCTATCCTCGGCAATCGCCTGCCGAATGCGCTGCATAAGTTTAACATAGAAATAGACGTTATGATAAGCCAACAGATGCATACCCAAGATCTCATCAACATTCAAAAGGTGACGGATATAACTGCGGGTGTAGTTTTTGCATGTCACACAGTCGCAGGCAGAATCCACAGGCGAAAGGTCTTTGGTGAATTCACCGTTATGAATATTGACACGTCCAGTACTTGTAAACGCTGTCCCATAGCGGCCGTATCTCGTAGGCAAAACGGTATCAAACATATCAATACCCATGCCAACGGCCTTGACAATTTGATCCGGCATGCCGATTCCCATAAAATAATGAGGAGCTTCCGCGGGAAGATGCGGCATCACCCAATCCAGTGTTTCAAACATTTCTTTCACTGGCTCCCCAACAGAAACGCCACCAACCGCATATCCATCAAATCCTATATCAAGCAATTCCTTGACGGAACGTTCCCGCAAATCTTTAAATGTGGCGCCTTGAACGATGGCAAATAACCGCTGGCCCTTCTCATGCATCTGGGATTTATAAAAATGATCTTTGGATCGCTTGGCCCAAGCGGTTGTCCGAACCAACGCATCTAACGCATGTTTGTGGTCGCACGGGTATGGAGCGCATTCATCTAACGGCATGATCATGTCGGATCCGAGTACACGTTGAATATTGATCACGTCTTCCGGAGTGAGAAAGTGCTGTTTACCATCAAAGTGCGATTGAAAACGAACACCATCATCCGTAATCTTTCGCAATTTGGTCAAACTAAAGACCTGATATCCACCGGAATCCGTTAGAATCGGCTTGTTCCAATTCATAAACTTGTGTAGACCCCCCGCATTCTCGATGACGTCTAATCCGGGACGGATATACAAATGATAGGCATTCGATAATTCAATCGAGGCACCAATGGAATGAAGATTCTCACTGGACAAGGTCCGCACCGTCGCCCGTGTACCCACTGGCATAAAAAACGGAGATTCGATTTCGCCGTGCGGCGTATGAATCATTCCCAACCGCGCCTGCGTACTTCTATCTGTCTTGATCAGCCTAAAAAACATAAATGCATTCTCCCTCTACTCCAACCCTTCCACTCGCTTAAGGTGCACCAGATTGGTCTTACCCGCAGCTAGGCAGGTTTCCATTAAATGATCAGCATCGCATCGCCATAACTGTAGAAACGGTACTTCATGGTGATGGCTTGCTGGTACGCCCTTTTAATTAAATTCATACCGCCGAAAGCACTGACAAGCATCAGCAGGGTACTCTTGGGTAAATGAAAATTGGTCAGCAGACAATCTATCAACTGAAATTGATATCCCGGATAAATAAAAATGTTAGTACTTCCGTTCATCTTTCCTGTTTGCGACACAGACTCCAAAACGCGGCAGCTGGTTGTTCCCACAGCAACAACCGCCCGCTTCGACTGACGGGCGTTTATTATTCGCCGATAAACAAGCTGGGACAGATAATAGTCTTCACTGTGCATGGGATGATTTGTCACATCTTCACATTCGACTGGCTTAAAGGTGCCATAATTGATGTGAAGCGTCACTGCTGAAAATGTGTGGCCGTCCTTTTTTAATTGCTCTATTAACGGTTTGGTAAAATGCAGCCCGGCCGTTGGAGAAGCGACTGATCCGCGATGGCGGGCATACACCGTCTGGTATTCGCTTTTATCACTTTTTTGATCCGGCCGGGAGATATATGGCGGCAAAGGAATATGTCCAATCTTGTCCAAAAAAGGCGCCATATTCTTCTTATTAAAGCAAACAATCCGCCTTTCCTTATCTTCCAGAACTCCGAGCACACCATCATCAAATTCGAGCGGCTCCCCCACTTTGATTTTCTTAAGAGGTTTCAGGAGGGCCTCATAGCGATTGGACCCCAACTGCTTGAGAAGAAACACCTCCACCTGCCCGCCGCTATTTTTCCGGCGTCCCAACAAACGGGCAGGAACAACCTTGCTGTTGTTGACCACCAGAAAACTTTGCTGAGGCAGATACTGACCGATATTACGGAAAATGTCATGGGAAATTTTCTGGCTCGACCGATCGATGATCATCAATCGCGCATCGTCCCGCTGGCGGGCAGGATGCT
>JAEUSC010000435.1 GCA_016789035.1 Candidatus Omnitrophota bacterium | reverse complement strand
TTTAACAATTTGAAAATACCTATCCATTCCCGCGACCATCAAAATTTGTTTGAACAACTGCGGTGATTGCGGAAGGGCAAAGAAATCACCCGGCCTTAAACGGGACGGAACCAGAAAGTCCCGGGCTCCTTCCGGTGTGGATTTAGTCAAGACCGGCGTTTCGATTTCAAAAAACTTCTCATCGGTCAGAAACTGGCGGATGGTTGAACACAACTGATGACGCATTCTCAGTGCATTTAAAACTTTGGGCCTTCTCAAATCCAGATAACGATATGTCAGACGGACATCCTCGGAAGCCAGCGAATTATCGTCAATCTCAAATGCTGGAACCAGACTGGAATTAAGAATTTCCAGCGATTTTGCCAAAAGTTCAATATCACCGGTCGAAATGTCTTTATTAACATTCTTGTCTGGACGAACGTTGACTGTCCCTGAAATACGAACTACAAATTCAGGTCCCAACTTTTCTGCGACCTGATGGGCTTCCGGTGACACGGATTTCACAAACACCACTTGCGTAATGCCGTACCGGTCACGGATGTCGATAAATATTAATTTTCCCTGATCTCTGCGACGGTGAACCCACCCGCAAAGAACAACGTTCTGATCTTTAAAGTTCTTGTTTAATTCTCCACATGTGTGCGTGCGTAACATTATTCCGATCGCCTTTCTATAAGTCGACAACCCGCCTCATTTTACTTTTCGTCCTAAAAAATCGACAACTTCATCCCAGCCGACCAGTTCCTGGTCGCCAGTGGACATATTCTTTACAACAACCGAATGACTTTTTTCCTCGTCCTCGCCAAGAATCAACACATAACCGGCACCTTTTTTGTCGGCCTGACGCATTTGACTTTTCATGGATCCGCCGGGTTTGTGCGCCATATCACAGCTGATTCCGCTCTTTCTCAAGAAATCAACAATAACGAACGCGCGCTTGTAAGCTGTTTCTCCTAATGCCACCATAAATGCGTTTAATGCCTTACCCGAAATTTCTTTAGGTCCCAAGGAAAGTAAGATACGTTCTATTCCCAGAGCCAACCCCACAGCATCAGCGGCCGGACCGCCCAGCTCCTGAACTAAACCATTGTAACGCCCCCCAGCGCCCAACGCATCCTGGCTCCCCAAAGCTCCGCCGCCCTCAAATTCAAAAACGGTGTGTGTGTAATAGTCCAGACCCCGGACTAATTTTGGAGAATATTCGCAGGCAATGCTCAAACTGGCCACTGATTCTTTGACCTGATTAAAATACGCGCGGCTTTCTGCTGATAAATGCTGATCATCGAACTCTAAAGAGTCTACGATCTTTTGGCAATCGGTATTTTTACAATCCAGAACACGAAAAACATTACGTTCGAACCGGCTGACGCAATCTTCGCAAAGATGAGATAGTTTACTTTTTAGCCTTTCGCGCAAAATACGTGAAAAATTCTCTTTGTCGTCCTTAGTGCCCAGACTGTTGATTTTGACCTTAAATCCTGACAAACCAAATTCCTGAAGCAAACGAACACCGATTCCGATGACCTCCGCATCCAGATAGGGCGATCCGCTGTCAACCCCGATCGCCTCAATACCAATCTGATGAAACTGGCGAAGCCGGCCTTTTTGGGGGCGCTCGCCGCGAAACATCGGGCCAATGTAAAATAACTTCGATAACGACTCTCTAGCGTCCATCCGATTCTCGACATAGGAACGAACAACACTGGCCGTTCCTTCGGGACGCAATGCATACGCTGATTCGTTAACTAAGCCGACAGATTTTGCAGGATCATACCCTTTTAAAACGCCTTGATCTTGATAATGTTTTGCTTCTTGAGGCGTCATTGCAATCCATGTCGGATTACTCATCACTTCCAACAATTGTTTATTGACAACATCGCTGGTTTGCCCCATCGACCGTTTAAACAAATTAATATCTTCATAAATCGGTGTGCGAATTTCAGAATATCCGTAGATACTTAGAATGTCCCTGGCCTTCAGTTCGATCTGGGACCATAGGGGTGTTGCAAGAGGTAAAATATCAGATGTTCCACGGGGAATTGAAAATGAGTTTGTCATACGTGTTACGAAAATGCAAGGGCACGGCATGCCGTGCCCTGAAACTGTTAATATAGAAATTTAAAACACCGATCGTGTGCCCTCAACGCGTTATTACTTCATTTTGTGTTTCATTTCCAAGCCGGGCTTAAAAATGACAACTTTACGGGGAGGAACGGGAACACTTTGTCCGGTACGAGGATTTCGACCGAAGCGCGCGCGTCTTTCTTTGATTTTGAACACTCCAAAATTTCTTAACTCAACCTTCTCTCCGCGCATTAAGCTATCAACAATTACATCAAAAGTTTTTTGCACGATCTTTTTTACATCCACCTGCTTAATCCCTGTCATGTCCGTGATACGTAAAACTATATCTTTCTTAGTCATTTGTTTCATCTCCTTCTAAAGGCAGATTTATAGCGTGCAACCCCTTAAAATCCTTAATTTCGTAAACATAGTACCAACATGGGGTTATGGTGTCAAGATTTTTACATCAAATAACAACGCGAAAATGTTTTTCCCCGACCAACCCTTTAATTTCATCGATCAACACTTCACTGGGAGAAACGAAGAGTTCCCTGCCGACCATGATTTGCACGCTTTTATAATTTTTTGTATCTAGCTGCAAATAAACAGGGATCTTTCCTGGAAACCGCGCAAGCTTAAATTTTATCTTATCTAAGTTTTCCACGCCGAATTCAGAAACATCGACATTGATCGCCCGAATCAATTTGTATACCTCGTCAATTCCTTTGATATCGCTGACAATCAGCTTAGGCACATCATCTTTCAAACTCGCCTTTCCTTTGACGATCACAACCAATCCCTCTTTCAAATAATTAACAACATTCACGTAAGACGACGGAAAGACCACAGCTTCCAACTCTCCTTGTATATCTTCGAACCGCAAAATAGCCATGCGCTCGCCCGTTTTCTTAGTGGTTGTCAATTTAACAGCTTTAAGAATGGCAACAATTTTAACTTCTTGCCCATCAATGACTTTCTTAATTGATTTCGTTGTGCAGTCGGAAAACTCTTCAATCTCATGCTTGTACCGGTCCAGCGGGTGACCACTTAAATAGAAACCTAAAAGCTCCTTTTCATAGGCAAGCACTTGAGCCTGGGGCCATTCCGGGACATCCGGAATTGTGTCAGTGTTTTTATTAAACCCGCCGGATTGATCCGTCATCGAAAAAAAAGACATCTGTCCGGATTCCTTTTCCTGCTGGGCTTTCGTGCCTAATTCCAGCGCCCGGTCTACCACAGCAAACATACGGGAACGGGAAATCTGAAAACAATCCATCGCCCCACACCTAATTAAACTCTCCACAACCTTTCGGTTATTTAACCGCAAATCCACACGGTTGCAGAAATCGAACAACGATTGATAAGATCCATTACTGAGACGCTCTTTAACCAACGATTCTATGGCCAATCCACCCACATTCTTAATCGCCAAAAGCCCATAGTCAATCACCCGCTCGCCAACCACATCGAAAGCCGCAATACTTGTGTTGATGCTCGGAGGCAAAATTTTAATTCCCATGAGTTCAGCTTCTTTGACATACTCAACGACTTTCTCTGTATTGTCTTTTTCACTGCTAAGAAGCGCACACATAAATTCGACAGGATAGTTCGCTTTTAAGTACGCCGTGCGGTAAGTAATGAGCGCATATGCCGCCGAGTGGCTGCGATTAAATCCGTAACCGGAGAAATAATCGATCAAGTCAAAAAGCTTATTGGCTTCAAACTCGGAAATATTACTTGTCTTCTGGCAGCCAATAACAAACTGCT